>JAEZFE010000464.1 GCA_023437865.1 Pseudomonadota bacterium
CGCCGCTTGCGCTCGGCGATGATCTCCTGCTCGGCCAGGGTGGGCTCGGCCGGGTCCACATTATTGACGGTGACCGTCCACCGCCGACCCGTCCACTCGGCCAGAAGCCGCATGGCCTTCTGCGCCAGATCGTGCGGTGCCGATTGGTGGGGGCGGTATTCGATTCGTCCGGGTTCGAAACGGACCACGCCCACATGGTTGCGCAAAGCCACCGCCAGCACGCCCTCGCGCTTTTCCGAGAACAGCGCCACCGTCTCGGCAAAGCTCATGGGCATGGGCGGCAGCGGCGTGGGCTCGGGCGCCGGCGCCATCTTCAGCGCAGCCATGCCGCCCCCGCCGCCGTGAAGGGCGGTCACACCGCCGCCATTGCCCGGCCCCACATGGGCCCCGGCCATGGCGTGGGCCATGCCGCCGGGCGCACCCGCCGGGGCACCGCCACCGCCGGGGCCGCGCGGAGCGGGCGGGTTGTTGCGCATCTGCTCGACCAGCTCGGCCGGGCTGGGCAGATCGGCGGCATAGGCCAGCCGCACCACCGCCATCTCGGCCGCCTGCAGCGGATTGGGGGCGGAACGAGCCTCCTGCAGGCCCTTCAGCAGCATCTGCCAGGCGCGCGTCAGCTGTGCCATGGACAGCCCCTTGGCCATCTCGGCGCCCTTGACCCGCTCGGTCTCGCTGGCCACGCCGTTATCGGCGGCCTCCGGGGTGATCTTTAGGCGGGTGAGCCAATGGGCCAGTTCCAGCATGTCCTGCAGAACCACCGCCGGATCGGCGCCTAGGGCGTACTGCTCGCCCATCAGATCGAGCGCCGGGGCCACCTTGCCCTGCATGATCAGTTCGAACAGGTCGAAGACACGGGCACGATCGGCCAGGCCCAGCATGTCGCGCACCTGGGACTCGGTGACCATTCCGGCACCGTGGCTGATGGCCTGGTCCAGCAGCGACAGGCCGTCGCGCACCGAACCGTCGGCGGCGCGCGCGATCATTTTCAGCGCGCCCTCCTCGATCTGGGCGTCTTCCTTGTGGGCGATGCCGGCGAAATGTTTCGCCAGCACATCCATCTCGACGCGGCGCAAGTCGAAGCGCTGGCAGCGCGACAGCACCGTCACCGGGATCTTGCGGATCTCGGTGGTGGCGAAAACGAACTTCACATGCTCCGGCGGTTCTTCCAGCGTCTTCAGCAAGGCGTTGAACGCCGCCGTCGACAGCATGTGCACTTCGTCAATGATGTAGACCTTGAACCGCGCCGAGGTGGGGCGGTAACGCACGCCCTCGATGATCTCGCGGATATCGTTCACGCCGGTACGCGACGCAGCGTCCATCTCCAGGATGTCGACGTGGCGGTCTTCGGCGATGGCCCGGCAATGCTCGCACACACCGCACGGATCGATGGTCGGGCCACCCTGGCCGTCGGGGCCGACGCAATTCAGCGCGCGGGCGATGATGCGGGCGGTGGTGGTCTTGCCGACACCGCGCACTCCGGTCAGCACGAAGGCGTGTGCCAACCGTCCCGACTGGATGGCGTTGGTCAGGGTGCGGACCATGGCCTCCTGCCCGATCAGCGCCGAAAAGTCGGTCGGCCGGTACTTGCGGGCGAGGACGCGGTAAGGCGCGGGCTTGGGCGTGTCGGTCATGACGAGAAGATATATCGGGAGGATGGCGGTGGAAAGCACGCTTCAACGGCGTCGCCGCGCGGTGCCTGAACGCCATGCCGGAAACTAAAAAGCCGCCCTTGGAGGGGCGGCTTTTTAGGTGGGAGACCGGACACGACCCGGACCGGAAATCGTTACGGCTGCTTCCTTCCGGACCTGACCGGGTTGGCGACGGGTCCGTCCGCGCCGATCTCCCGCGCGGAATATCGGGGCAACGGGGCCGGAATGCAAGGACAAAGGCGCGTGGAATGCCACACTTGCACAGGGCCGAGATTTCGGCATGCTCGGTGGCCTGATGTCCAACGCCGCCTCCTCCCTGCCGTTTCCCCGCTGGCTGGTCCCAGCAATCTGCGTCGCCACCATCGCTGCGATCGCTACTGCGCTGGTTATCTACATCCTGGTGTCGCGCAACGAATTGATCGCGCAGGCCGAGGCGCAGGCACGCTCATTGTCGGTGTCGCTGGCCGGCCAAGCCGAAGACAGCACCGGAAGCGTCGATAACATTCTGTCGGGCATCGCCGAGATCCTGCGCATCAGCCCCAACGGCTTCGTGCCCGGGGACCCAGGGATCGATGCCATCCTCAAGCGCCGGGGCGCATACCTGCAATCGGCGCGCGCCATCATCGTCGCCGATTCCCAGGGCCGGCTGATCCATGACACCAGCGGGTCGTTGCCCGAGCCGGCCATGGATCTGTCCGACCGCCCGTATTTCCGCGTTCATGCCGAACGCCGCGACGCCGGATTGTATGTCGCCGAGCCGGTGCAGGGCCGCCGCACCGGCACGTGGTTCGTCGCCATGAGCCGTCGGGTCGAGGATGCCGATGGACGTTTCGCGGGCGTAGTGACAGCGGTAGTGGAGCCCCAGCTGTTCAGCTCCTTTTATGAATCGATGGCGCTGTCCGGCGACCCCGCCGTGCTTCTGATCCACGCCAATGGCCGGCTGCTGGCCCGTTACCCGGAGAACGAGCGGTTCGCCGGCACATCGTTGCTGGGAACTCCTGCTTTCAAGGAAGGCGCGCCCTCAGAAGGCAGCGCAGAGCTGATTTCGCCGCTGGACGGCAAGCGGCGGCTGTTGGCGTGGAAGCGGGTCGCGCGCTATCCGCTGGTGGTGGCGGTCGGCATGAGCCGCGATGCGGTGCTGGCGCCATGGGAACGCCGCCTGCCGCTGGTGGCCGCCCTCGGTGGCGGATTGATGGCGATCATCGCCGGGTTGGGCCTGATGGCCGGACGCCTGCTGGAGCGGCGTGAACGGGCTATTGCCGAACTGATCACGGCCAAGCAGCAATCCGATCTCGCCAGCCGCGCCAAGACCCAGTTCCTCGCCAATATGAGCCACGAGCTGCGTACGCCGCTTAATGCGGTCATCGGTTTCGCCGAGGTGCTGGAGGCCCGGATCTTCGGTCCACTCAACGACAAGCAGCGCGAATACGTGGGCGACATCGCGGTGGCGGGCCGCCAATTGCTCGAATTCATTTCGACCCTGCTCGACATATCCAAACTGGAATCCGACGCCTATCACGTGCGCGACGACGAACACACCGACGTGGTCGAGGTGGCAAGGCTCTGCCTGAGGCAGGTCGCGGTCAAGGCGGTGGAAAAGCACCTGACCATGCATCTGGAAGCGCCCGAATCGCTGGTGCTGCGCGGTGACGAACGGGCCGTCCGACAGATCCTTTGGAACTTGCTGGGCAATGCGGTGAAGTTCACGCCCGAGAACGGCCACATCGACGTGCGGGTGCGCGCCGGCGGGCATTTTGTCGAACTGGCGGTGCGCGATACCGGTATCGGCATCCCGGCAGACCAACTGGAGGGCGTGTTCGCCGCCTTTCACCAAGTCGATAACCATCATACCCGCGCGCAGGACGGGATCGGCCTGGGCCTCTATCTGGTGCGCACTTTGGCCCAACGCCTGGGAGGCGATGTCGCCATCGCCAGCGAACCGGGCCGCGGCACGCTGGTCACGGTAACGCTGCCGGCGGAACGGGTTATCGCTTCCGCCGGTTAACGGCGGGTCTGGGCATTCAGAAAGTCCAGCACCGGCAAGGCGGCACCCATCTGCCACAGATCGTTATGGCCAGCCTGGGGCAGGAAGGCTGCGTGCTTTTCACAGGTGGCCAGCTCCAGCATGCGCCGGCCCATGCCGACCGGAACCACGCCATCCTGCTCGCCGTGCACGATGAGGAGCGGCCGACACAGGGCGGCAATTTTCGATGCGCTGTCGTAACGGTCGACCATCAGCATATCGGCGACGCCGGGCAACACCACCGGCGGCGCCAGATCCGGCAAGCGGGTGAACGGCGCTTCCAGCACCAGGGCGGCTAGGTCCGGCTGTTCGGCGGCCATCTGCACGGCCACGCCGGTGCCCAGCGATTCGCCGTACAGCACCAGGCTCGAGGTCGGCACCCCGCGCGAGATGAGCCAGCCAAGGGCCGCGCGGGCGTCGGTATACAGCCCGTCTTCGGACGGCTGACCGGGATTGCCGCCATAGCCGCGATAGCCGGCCAGATAAACGCCATAGCCTGCATCAATCAGGACCCGGGCCTTGTGGGCGCGGTGGGCCAGGGTGCCGGCATTGCCGTGATAGAAGACGATGGTGGCGCCGCCTTCATCCCGGGGGGGCGCGTACCAGCCGGTGACCACCAGGCCGTCGGTGGTGCGCACCGGCACCGGCACCATCTCGGGCACGCCGGCCTCGGCCGGATCGGCCAATTCGCGGCCCGGGTGGTAGATCATGTCGCGCTGGAACACCGCCAGCCCGCCCACCAGCAGGGCGTAGCCACCGGCGAAAATGCCCAAGGTTTCGGCGATCACCCGCATTCTCCCAAGCCCGGAAATGGCCTTCATAAAAGATCGGGGCCCGTCCGATAACTCGGGCGGGCCCCTTTTTATAGCAGAACCGACGGCTGGATCAGGCGCGGTTCATGCGGTTCTCGATCAGGTCGTCGACCACAGTCGGATCGGCCAGGGTCGAGGTGTCGCCCAGCGAGCCGAACTCGTTCTCGGCGATCTTGCGCAGGATGCGGCGCATGATCTTGCCCGAACGGGTCTTCGGCAGGCCCGGCGACCACTGGATCAGGTCGGGGCTGGCAATCGGGCCGATTTCCTTACGAACCCAGTTGACCAGTTCCTTGCGCAGCTCCTCGGAGGGGTCCTCGCCGCCGATCAGGGTGACATAGGCGTAGATGCCCTGGCCCTTGATCTCGTGCGGATAGCCGACCACGGCAGCCTCGGCCACCTTGGGATGGGCGACCAGGGCGGATTCGACCTCGGCGGTGCCCATGCGGTGACCGGACACGTTGATCACGTCGTCCACGCGGCCGGTGATCCAGTAATAGCCGTCCTCGTCGCGGCGAGCGCCGTCGCCGGTGAAGTAATAGCCCTGATAGGTCGAGAAGTAGGTCTGGGCAAAGCGCTCATGGTCACCGAAGATGGTGCGCATCTGGCCAGGCCAGCCCGGCTCGGCCAGGCACAGGTTGCCTTCGGTGGCGCCTTCCAGCACCTTGCCCTCGGCATCGACCATCACCGGCTTGACGCCGAAGAACGGACGGGTGGCCGAGCCCGGCTTGAGCGCGGTGGCGCCCGGCAGCGGGGTGATCAGGATGCCGCCGGTCTCGGTCTGCCACCAGGTGTCCACGATCGGGCAACGCTCGTCGCCGACGACACGGTGGTACCACAGCCAGGCTTCCGGGTTGATCGGCTCGCCCACCGAACCCAGCAGGCGCAGGGACTTGCGGCTGGTCTTCTTGACCAGGGCCTCACCCTCGCGCATCAGCGAGCGGATGGCGGTCGGCGCGGTGTAGAAGATGTTGACCTGGTGCTTGTCGACCACCTGCCAGAAGCGCGAGGCGTCCGGATAGGTCGGGATGCCTTCGAACATCAGGGTGACGGCGCCGTTGGCCAGCGGGCCGTAGACGATGTAGGAGTGGCCGGTGACCCAACCCACGTCGGCGGTGCACCAATAGACGTCGCCGTCCTTGTAGTCGAAGACGTACTGGTGGGTCATCGAGGCGTAGACCAGATAGCCACCGGTGGTGTGCAGCACACCCTTGGGCTTGCCGGTCGAACCCGAGGTGTAGAGGATGAACAGCGGGTCTTCCGCGTTCATCTCAACCGCCTTGTGGGTCGGCGCGGCCTTCTCGGTCAGCTCGTGGTACCAGCTGTCGCGGCCGGCCACCATGTGGATGTTGCCGCCGGTGCGCTTGACGACGAGAACGTTCTTGACCGACCAGCAGGTCTCCAGCGCCTTGTCGACATTGGCCTTCAGCGGAACCTTGCGGCCGCCGCGCAGGCCCTCGTCGGCGGTGATGACCAGCGACGAATCACAATCCTGGATGCGGCCGGCCAGGGCGTCGGGGCTGAAGCCGCCGAACACGATGGAGTGGATGGCGCCGACGCGGGCGCAGGCCAGCATGGCGACGGCGGCCTCGACGATCATCGGCAGGTAGATGGTGACGCGGTCACCCTTCTTGATGCCCAGATCGGTCATCACGTTGGCGAGGCGGCAAACCTGCCCGTGCAGCTCGCGGTAGGTGACGTGCTTGGATTCGTTCGGATCGTCGCCTTCCCAGATGATGGCGGTCTGTTCGCCGCGCTTTTCCAGGTGGCGGTCCAGGCAGTTGGCGGCCACGTTCAGCGTGCCGTCGGCGAACCAGTTGATCTTCACGTCACCCGAATAGGAGACATCCTTGACCTTGGTGTAGGGCTTGATCCAGTCAAGACGCTTGCCGTGCTCGCCCCAGAAGCCATCGGGATCCTTGACCGAACGGTCATACCACTCCTTGTAGGTCTTCTCGTCGATCAGGGCCGATTTAGCGAAATCGGCGGGAACGGGAAAGAGTTCGGTCATCTCAGGTTGTCTCCCATTTTTTTGGTTGGCCTACGCCCCTTTGGGTGGGTGCGTAGATACGTTTCCCCGAATGCAGCTCGAAGTATGGGCAAGTTCGCCTTTTGACTCAACCCCTGGCGCGAAACGAATTGACATTGTTAGCCAGGGCCTACGCAATCTTGCTAAAGACTTATAGCCTATCGGTCGGGTGAGAGCGGATGACCTTTCCGTTATGGATTATAGTGGGATAGGCCAACAGGCCACGTCCACGGCATGGCCCCAGGACACATTCGCCCGTCTGGGGATCAAAATGGGCACCGTGCAAAGAGCACAACAAGTACTCGCCCGTGATATCGAGAAAGCGGTCGGCTTCCATTTCCAACGGAGCCCTGGCGTGCGGGCATGAATCCACCCACGCCCACACGCGCCCACCTTTGCGATAGAGAAATATTTTCTGGCCGTCGATTGTGAACGGCCCCTTGCACCCGGGATCAGAAATGTCGTCCAGGTGGCACAGGAAATCGCTCATTGGGAATCCTCCCATGCTCGCCCCACCCGATAGGAGTGGGGCGAGGTGAGGCAGAGACCCACCCGAAGGAGTGGCCTGACCTATGAAAGGCCGGCCATGCCCGAGATCACCTGCCAATGCTCGGGCGCGATGGGCATCACCGACAACCGGCTCTGGCGGATTAGCGGAATTTCGGCCAAATCCGGTTGACCCTTAATCTGGGCAAGGGTGACCGGCCGGGGAACCGGGCGGACCGCCTTGACGTCCACGCACACCCACCGGCCATCCTCGGCGGTCGGGTCGGCATAGGCCTCGCGCACCACTTCGACGATGCCGACGATGCGCTTCTCCTCCACCGAGTGGTAGAAAAAGCACAGATCACCCAGCCGCATGGTCTTGAGC
>JAEZFE010000206.1 GCA_023437865.1 Pseudomonadota bacterium
ATACACTCGACTAGGCGTCGGCTGGGTCTTATGTGTATACGAGACTGGCCGCGGCCGGTGCCCAGATTGAAGGCACGTGGAGCACCGCCGCGCGCGAGGTGGCCCAAGGCCAGCAGATGGGCCTCCACCAGGTCGGAGACGTGGATGTAGTCGCGGATGCAAGTACCGTCGGGCGTGGGATAGTCGGTGCCGAACAGGGTCAGTTCGGGCCGGACCCCGGCGGCAGCGGCCAAAGCCAGCGGGATCAGGTGGGTCTCGGGCGTATGGCGCTCGCCCACCCGGCCCTTGGGGTCCGAGCCGGCGGCGTTGAAATAGCGAAGCGCCACCGAGCGGATGCCATAGGCTGCATGGGCTGCAGCCAGCATGCGTTCGACCGCCAGCTTGGTATCACCGTAGGGGTTGACGGGCTCCTTGGTGTCGTCTTCCTCAATGGGAACGCGGGCGGGATTGCCGAAGGTGGCGGCGGTGGAGGAGAACACCAGCTTGTCCACGCCGGCGCGCCGCGTGGCTTCCAGCAGCGAAGCGGTGCCGCCCACGTTGTTGTCCCAGAATTTTAACGGTTCGCGCACCGAGATGCCGGCCTCGATGAAGGCCGCGAAGTGGATCACCACTTCGATGCGCTCTTCAGTCATTAGCTCGGCCAGGCGCTCCGTGTCGCGGATGTCGAGCTTAAAGAAACTGCCGGCCAGCACGGCGTCGCGGTGGCCGTTGGACAGATTGTCCACCACCACCGGCAAATGCCCGACCTCGGCCAGCCGCAGCACCATGTGCGAACCGATAAAGCCGGCACCGCCGGTGACCAGAACTTTCATGGCCCTCTCCCTCAAACGAGGGATCAGGTGACGATTGCGCGCAGGCGGAACAACCTTGCATCATGTCGTGACCCCGCGCCCGACGGGCAGGTGCGCGGGGTCTTAGTGCACCCGGTCGCGGGCAAAGCCGCCCCCCGCGAAGTCGATAGCAGGTCTATCTCTTTCGTGGGGCCTCCTCCATTAGGGGGAATACAGTCGAGCCCGCCGGCTATTGGTGTTTCACGGTTATTCACAGCGGGCGACTTGGGCGGCATTGGCATTGCGCACAAAGCGGCCTGGGGCGGCTTTGGCAGAAATCCGAGGCTGCCCAGGAAACGGGCAGGTCTCACGAGCTCTAGGGTTTCCGCGGTTCAGCCCAGATACCCCAAGGTTTCTCACATACTTATCCACAGCTTTTGTGGATAGCCGAAAGAGGTAGGCCTAGAGGGCGCGGACCATCTCGGAAGCACCCTGCCAGATGATCTCGATGCCGATGCACAGCAGCAGCAGGGCGAACAGCCGCATCAGCGCATCGGTCAGCGCCCGGCCCAGCAGGCCCTCCATACGGTCGGAAAAGCGAAAACTCAGGTAGATCAGCGCGCTGATGGCCACCGCGGCGGCCAGCGCGCCCACCAGGGCCAGTGAGGGGAAGGTGGCAAACGGACGGCTGGTGCCCAGCGCGATGGTGACCGCAATGGTACCTGGACCGGTCGTCAGCGGCATGGTTAGAGGATAGAAAGCGGCAGCGCGCAGGGTTTCGGGGCTGTCGACCAGTTCCACGTCGCTTTCGGTGGCGCCGGGCTTGGCATTCAGCAGGCGCCAACCGGCCACTGCGATGACGATACCGCCACCCACCCGCAGGGCCGGGATGGAGACGCCGAAAAGAGTCAGCACCGCCGAGCCGACGTAAAGCGAGCCGTTGACGATCAGGAAGGCGTAGATGGCCACCCGCGCCGCCAATTCGGCACGTTGCTGACGGCTGAGATGCCGGGTGTGCGCCAGGAACATGAAGGCGCTGCCCGGTGGGTTGACGATGGGGAACAGTGAGCCGAAGACCAGCAGGAAGCTGCTTAAGACTTCGCTCATACTCGATTCCTCCGAACTTCATCTTGTGGTAGGTAATCCGGGCGCGATTTATGCGCAACCGCCTATTCGTGTTTGGCGGGGCTGGGATTGTGCGGATTTTGCTAAGAGAGCGAATGGCCATGTACGACCGACGCATCACCGCTCCCGCCCGGCGGGGCGGCAAAAGGCGAATGTTCATTTTTGCAGCGCTGGCGCTGGCCGCGCTGTCGTTCTTCGCGGGTTACAAGCTGCGCGGGCGCATGACCGCCGAAGCCCTGCTCACTGCCTATGCCAAATATGTCGGCAATCTGCCCAGCCACAAGCATCCGGAAGCCACCGTTGCCGAGGTGATGGCGACCGATTACGCCCCCCTGATCGGTATCCGCACTCCGGCGGACGTGGAGTCCTTGCGCCATCGCGCCATCGCCCACGTATGGCGTGGCAAGCCGGTGTCTTACGACCAGTTGCGCCCCAATCGGGTAATCCGCAACGAGATATTTCTTCCGCTTGAGGACATTGGCTCCATTGCCGCCATTGATCGCCTGATCGTGGACATGCCGTTTGGCGTCAATTCCGTGGTGCTTCACCTCAAGGCCAAGGACCCTCAGTCGTGCCTGATGCTGTATCAGGAGGGACACCGGGTCTCGTTCCTGGAACACAAGCGTTTCCTCAAGCGCGTGTTGAACGAGGGCTGCGACGTCCTGGCGCTGTCATTTCCCCTTACCGGTCCGATCAATAACCGGCCGCTGATCGACCATCCCCGGTTCGGCAAGATGCTGCTGAACGACCCGGACGATCTTGCGCTACTTGATACGGATGAGGACTCGTATCTCTATTACTTCGTTGCACCCATGGTGGCGTCGCTCAACCATGCGCTAGGGGAAAGCAGCTATGGCCGTATCGGCGCCACCGGCTTCTCCGGCGGCGGCTGGGCGGTAGAGGTGCTAGCGGCTTTTGACCCACGCATCCAGGCCAGCTACACGGTGGCGGGCTCGGCACCCATCGGCGTGCACGCGGCCAAGCCCGGCTGGGGCAGCCCAGAACAGCGTGATGGGCGGTTCTACAACATCGTCAATTATACTGAACTTTATGCCATGGGCAGCGTTGGCGCTGGTCGTCGTCAGTTACAGTTCTTCAACCTCACCGATCCGTGCTGCTTTGCGGGGTCTAACTGGGCCGCTTATCGTACTGCCGTGGCCCACCGCGCGCGATCCTTGGGGGGAAATTTCCGCGTGCTCACGTACGAGGACCCGAACCACAGGCTGACCAAGCCGGTGGGGTTGGCCATCATTGATGACTTCGTCAATGGCGGTCGTAACCTGCCGCCGGAGCTGCGAGATACCGATTAGCGTATGCCGGCGGCCCAGGCGGTGACGTCGGCATACGCACTACGCGGATCAGCTTGCGCTTGCCCCCCTGGGGGGCCACGTGGTGAGTACCATGCCCGAATTCCTGATCCGGCACCGTACCACCTACCGCTACGCCCGTCCGGTTCAGCTCGGCCGCCATCGGCTGATGTTCCGACCGCGCGGCAGCCATGACATGCGGGTTCTCGACACCAAGCTGGTCATCTCGCCGCCAGCCACGGCGGTACGGTGGCTGCACGACGTGTTCGGGAATTCGGTGGCCTTGGTGGAGTTCGATGTCTCGGCGGCTGAGTTGATGTTTGAAAGCAACGTTCTAGTGGCCCATTTCGGCCTCGACGCTCCGGCCTGTCCGGTCGAGGAGTATGCTGCTACCTATCCGTTCAGCTATTCCGTCGAGGATATTCCCGATCTTGGCCGTACTATCGAGCGGCACTACCCCGATCCCGACCATCAGGTCGACCTATGGGCCAAGCAATTTCTGTCGGGCGGTGTTGAGACATTGCCGCTGCTGCAGCGTATGACCCACGCCATCAAGGAGAGCTTCACCTATCAGGCGCGCGATGCTGAAGGCACGCAAAGCCCGGTGGAAACGATGCGCCTGCGTCAGGGGAGCTGCCGGGATTTCGCCCTGCTGCTGATGGAGGCGGCCCGTAGCCTCGGCTTTGCCGCCCGTTTTGTGTCGGGTTATCTCTACGATCCGTCGGTAGATGGTGCCGAAGCCGGCACGGTGGGAGCGGGAGCCACCCATGCCTGGGCCGAGATCTACCTGCCCGGCGCCGGCTGGGTAGAATTCGACCCGACAAACGGCATCATCGGTGGCAAGAACCTAATCCGCGTCGCGGTGACCCGTGACCCGTCACAGGCCGTGCCGGTGGCGGGCCAGTGGTTCGGCGCGGCAAACGATTACCTAGGCATGAGTGTTGAGGTGAGGGTGACCGCGCAAACCTAGGGCAGCGGCATAACGTCCACCGCCACGTGGATCGAGTGGTCGCCGCCGCCCACGACCACGCCCTTGAGCGGGCTGACATCGTCAAAGTCGCGGCCCCAGGCACAGGCGATGTGCTCCTCACCCACCATCATGTCGTTGGTTGGGTCCAGGTCGATCCAGCCAAGCTCTGGCATCCATATAGACAGCCAGGCATGTGAGGCGTCGGCGCCCACCAGGCGGGGCTGGCCCGGCGGCGGGTGCGAAAGCAGGTAACCCGACACGTAGCGCGCCGCCAGACCCAATGCGCGCAGGCAGCCGATTTGCAGATGGGCGAAGTCCTGGCAGACGCCGCGTTTGAGTCGCCACACTTCATCCAAAGGCGTGCTGACCGTGGTGGCCCCGGGATCATAGGCGAAATCGGTATGGATGCGCCGGGTCAGGTCGCGGGCGCCGGCCAGGATAGGGCGGCCGAAGGGAAAGCTTTCCGCACCATAGGCCTGTAATTCATCCATCAGCGGCACCAGCGGTGATGGATGGATGAATTCCGATGGCCCCAGTTCGGCGATTCCGGGCCTCGCCAGCGCGTCGCGGACCACATGCCAGGACGCGGTGTGGGCAGTATTGACGGGTTGGGGGGCGAACACCTCGACCACGCTTTCGGCGGTCACCGTCAGGGTCTGGTGCGCCTCCTGAACGGCGAAGATGGTCATGTGGTTGCCGAAATAGTCGGCGCCCTCCTGCACGGCGGCGGGTGCCGGGTCGATAGCCAGATTGGTGGAGATGCAGGTCTGGCCGTTAAAGGTGCGCGGCGTCAGCCGAGCAGCGTGGTGCGACAGCAGGGCGGCGCAGTCATAGACATAGCGGGTGCAGTGGCTGATGGCGTATTTCAAGACACGATTCCCCGCCGGCTGGCGTGGGTGAAATATTCGCGGGTGATGGTCTCGGACAGCTCCCATAGGCGCGAACGCAGGATTTCCAAAACGCTGGACAGTTTGAACAGTCTGCCGTCCTCCTCGGGCCGCGTCAGAATGTCGATATCGGCGGTCCGGACCGTGCCGACCAGATAGATCATCAGCCGCTGCTCGGCCCGCAGGCGGGGCGGATCCGAACTGGGCAGCAGGCTGTCCATGTGATCCGTCAGGGCCGCGAATTGGAATCCGGCGGAACGCGGATTGCTCTCGTCGCACAGCAACAGGTCGAGCACGGCGGCCAGTTGGGGCGAACCCAGATAGCGTGCACGGTAGGTCATTGAACTGTCGGAGATGGTGAGCAAGGCTTCCAGCAACGCCTCCCGGTCGGCCTCTTTGGCCTCGGCGGCGGCGCCGAGCAGGTCCACGATGTGGGTGGCGCGTTCGAGCCGGCGGCCGATGTCGAGGAAGCGCCATGCCGGCCCGCGCGTCATGTTTTCCATGATCAGGCCGCTGGCGGCTTCCAGCGCCAGGACCAGGGTGTTCAATCCGGCGGCGACGTCCTCGGGCGGGGTATCGGGTTCGATGGCGCGGATTTCCGCATGCAGGCGCTGCATGTTGCGCCAAGTGTCCAGCGACAGCCGGTCACGGATGGCTGAGGCGCTACGCAGTAGCCGGTCGGCATTGGCGCGCAGGCCGGTGCCGTGTGCGGGGTTGAAGTGTAGCCTTCCTAAGGCAGCTGCGCCTTGCTGGCGCTTGGCGACGCCAAGCTGGCCCAGGATGGCCGGCGACGGCTTGGCGGTCCCGGCATAGATGGGACGCAGCATGCGGGTCAGGTCCTCGCAGCGCTCCAGGTAGCGGCCGACCCAGAACATGTTGTCAGCCATGCGGCTGGTGAGGTCGCGGCCCGAACGGGTCAGCCGGATCGGGGTGTGGGCGGCGTGGTGGGCCGGCAGGGCTTTGGCCTCCGAAAGCACCCAGGTATCCTTGCTGCCACCCTCGCCGTTGCGCACCGCCAGCGTGGGCAGCGCCCGCTTGGTGGACACGCGGGTCAGGCCGCCGTCCATGACCACGGGGCCGTTGTCGGTGGCGGTGACGAAGGTACGCAACATCATGTGGTGCGGCATCATCTGCCCCTCACGCCACACCGGTGCCTGGGACAGTGGCACGATCTCCTGGCCGACATAGGCTTGCGGGCGGACGGCGATGGCCGCCGACAGCCTGTCCCGCTGGGCCTCGGCCAGGGTGTCGCCGAAGGTGATGGTGCCGTCCGAGCGCTTGAGCACCATGCGGTGGAGGTTGGCCCGCACGTGGCTGAGGCTTGCATCGTCGCCGCACCACCAAGTGGGCACCGACGGCAGCATCAGGCTTTCGCCCAGCAGGCGTTCGCACAAGGCGGGCAGGTAGGCGGCCAGCGCGGCGCTTTCCACTACCCCGCAGCCCAGTGCATTGACTACCGAGACCGAGCCGGCGCGGGCGGCGGAGACCAATCCGGCGATGCCGCAGCCCGATCCGCTTGCCAGTTCCAGCGGATCGCAGGCCAAGCCGGGGGTGGCACGCAGCAAAACGTCCACCGGGCGCAGGCCCTCCAGCGTCTTCAGGAACACGCGGTCGTCGCGCACCGTCAAATCGGCGGCTTCGGCTAGCATGCAGCCCAGGTGCTGCGCCAAGTAGGCGTGTTCGAAATAGGAACTGTCCACTGTACCTGGCGTCAGCATGACCACGCGCGGTGTGTCGAAGCGACGCGGCGACAGGCCGGTCAGCGCCGTGCGCAAAGCGTCCACGAACGGGTCCAGCGGCCTCATGGGGCAGGCGCGCACTGCCTCGGGCAGCATGCGGGCGACGATCTGGCGGTTCTCCAGCACGTAACCGATGCCGCCCGGCACGTCGGTGCGGTCGCCCATGACCATCCAATTGCCCTCGGGACCGCGTGCCAGGTCTGCTGCATAGAGATACAGGTGGCGGCCCCTGGGCGGGGTCACACCAACCAGCGGGCGCAGATATCCCGGATGGCCCAGGACCAGGGCGGCGGGCAGGGCGCCTTCGCGCAGCAGGAATCGAGGGCCGTAGAGGTCTGCCAGGATTGCTTCCAGCAGGGTGGCGCGCTGTTTAAGCCCCTTCGCAAGGGCATCCCATTCCTGGCGTTCCAAGGGAAAGGGCAGGGGGTCGAGCTGCCAGCGCCGTCCAACCTGATGGGCGTCGCCATGGATGTGGAAGGCCAGGCCGTGCTCGGCGATCTCGCGCTGGCCGCGCGTCCAGCGCGCCGTCATCTCACGGGCCGGCACTTCGCCAAGGATCCCGTGCAGGTCACGCCAATGGGCGCGCACCTGCCCGTTGCCGGCCACCATCTCGTCGAATCCCGCATGCGGCGGGCTGCGCTGCAACAGCAGTTCACGCTGCAGGGGATCATCCCCCGGTATCGGCCCCATCAGCATTTCCAGCTCGATTTCCCTTGAAGGCTATGTCAGGCGCAAATCGAGCGTCAACGGGTAGTCGTGATTGGGCCGTTCCAGGGGCGCCGGCATGGGCCCGCCGGTATGGCCGTGGTCGAAGAAGCGGGCACGCCGCCGTGCCGCCGCCTCGAACGAGTTGACAGGGAAGGTGTCGTAATTGCGCCCGCCCGGATGCGCGACATGATGGGTGCAGCCGCCCAGCGACCGCTGGTTCCAGCCGTCCACGACATCGAAGATCAGGGGTGAATGAACCCCGATGGTCGGGTGCAGGCACGATGCCGGCTGCCAGGCGCGATAGCGTACGCCGGCTACGAATTCGCCCGGCGTGCCGGTCGGCGTCAGCGGAACCCGGCGGCCATTGCAGGCGACCCAGTGGCGTTCGGCGTTGATCCCGGTGACCCGTACCTGCAGGCGCTCCACCGAGGAATCGACGAAGCGCACGGTGCCGCCGCCGCCCGGCTCCGCTCCCATAACGTGCCAGGGCTCCAGCGCTTGGCGCAGCTCCAGCGTGACGCCGCCGCGCTGCACCGTGCCGATGACCGGGAAGCGGAATTCCAGATGGGCGGCGTACCAGCCCTCGTCGAAGGGGAAGCCGGTGCGGCGCATGTCGTCCAGCACCTCCCGGAAATCCTGGCCGATGAAATGGGGCAGCATGAAACGGTCGCGCAAGGCATTGCCCCAGCGCACCAGCGGCGCCGTATAGGGCTGCTCCCAGAACCGCGCGACCAGGCCGCGCAGGACCAATTGCTGGGCCAGGCTCATGCGGGCGTGGGGCGGCATCTCGAAGCCGCGGAACTCCACCAGCCCCAACCGGCCGGTGGGGCCAGCGGGGGAGTAGAGCTTGTCGA
>JAEZFE010000210.1 GCA_023437865.1 Pseudomonadota bacterium
CGGGCCGCAATACGGCACACCCTCGCACCGACATACCTAGCATACCATATGCATCGTAACTTTGCTGCCATGGCGTGCTTGAGAGGCAGCCCATATTGTGTATGATGGCGCGCCACTACTCCCCGGAGGTGGCATGGAAATCAAGGAAGCCCTCACGTTCGACGACGTTCTGCTGGTCCCGGCGGAATCGGACGTGTTGCCTGCGCAGGCCGATACCCGTACCCGCATCACCCGTTCCATCGAGCTCGGCATCCCGTTGGTGTCGGCGGCCATGGACACCGTCACCGAGGCGCGCCTGGCCATCGCCATGGCACAGGCCGGCGGCATCGGCGTGATCCATAAGAATCTCGATATCGCCGCTCAGGCGCAGGAAGTCCGCGCGGTCAAGAAATTCGAATCCGGCATGGTGGTCAATCCGGTCACCATCTACCCCGATCAGCCGCTGGCCGAGGCCCTGCGCCTGATGGCCGATTTCAAGATCTCGGGCATTCCCGTGGTCGAGCGCGGCTCGGGTAAGCTGGTCGGCATCCTGACCAACCGCGACGTGCGCTTCGCCTCCGACGTCCATCAGCCGGTCGCCGAACTGATGACCCGCGACACGCTGATCACCGTGCGCGAAGGCGTGGACAAGGAAGAGGCCAAGCGCCTGCTGCACCAGCACCGCATCGAGAAGCTGCTGGTGGTGGACGGCGATTACCGCTGCACCGGCCTGATCACGGTGAAGGACATCGAGAAGGCCAAGGCCCACCCGAATGCCGCCAAGGACGAAAAGGGCCGCCTGCGCGTCGCCGCCGCCACCGGCGTCGGCCCCGACGGCATCAAGCGCGCCGAAGCCCTGATCGAGGCCGAGGTGGATCTGCTGGTGGTCGACACCGCCCACGGCCATTCCAAGGGTGTCATCGAGGCCGTGCGCCAGATCAAGCGCCTGGCCCCGCACGCCCAGGTGGTCGGCGGCAATATCGCCACCCCCGAAGCCGCCCGCGCGCTGGCCGATGCCGGCGCCGACGCGGTCAAGGTGGGCATCGGCCCCGGCACCATCTGCACCACCCGCATGGTGGCCGGTGTCGGCGTGCCGCAGCTCTCGGCCATCATGGAAGTGGCCGAAATCACCCGCAAGGCCGGCATCTGCCTGATCGCCGATGGCGGCATCAAGTATTCGGGCGATCTGGCCAAGGCCATCGCAGCGGGTGCGGATTGCGTCATGGTCGGCTCGCTGCTGGCCGGCACCGAGGAGAGCCCCGGCGAGGTGTTCCTCTACCAGGGCCGCTCGTACAAATCCTACCGCGGCATGGGCTCCATCGGCGCCATGGCGCGCGGATCAGCCGACCGTTACTTCCAGGCCGACGTCAACGACAGCCTGAAGCTGGTGCCGGAAGGCGTCGAGGGCCGCGTCCCCTACAAGGGCCCGGCCTCGAACGTCATCCACCAGTTGGTCGGCGGCCTGCGCGCCGGCATGGGCTATACCGGCAACCGCACGGTCGGCGAGATGCAGACGCGCTGCGTGTTCCGCCGCATCACCTCGGCGGGTCTGCGCGAATCGCACGTGCACGATATCGCCATCACCAAGGAAGCGCCGAACTACAAGAGCGAGTAGTTTCGGCACCAAGCCCCACCCTACCCTCCCCCGGCCCGCGCCTGGGGAGGGTTTGGTTTTTTACGAACGGATCCGCCCATGACCCCCGCCGCCCGCCTTGCCGCCGCCATCGAGCTCCTGGACGAGATTGAGGCCACCCATCGTCCCGCCGACCAGGTGGCGTCTTTCTATTTCAAGGGCCGGCGCTATATCGGCTCCAAGGACCGCCGCGCGGTGGCCGAGAACGTTTGGCGGGTACTGCGTCGCAAGGCCCGCATCGATTGGTGGCTCGATTTCCTCGACTTCCCCAAGGATGCACGCGCCAGGGTGTTCGCCGATCTGGCCTTCCAGGGCGGCGAGCTGACGAGTGAGTTGTTCCAGGGTGCCCATTCCGCCCCGTCGCCCGGCAAGGAAGAGCGGCGGATGGTGGACCAGCTCAAGGGCAAGGACATCTTCAACCGCGACATGCCGGCCTGGGTGAAGGGCGAGTTCCCCGAATGGCTGACACCCCGCTTCGAAGCCCTGTGGGGCGAGAACATGCTGCGCGAGCTGGCCGCCATGCGTGACGAGGCGCCGCTGGACCTGCGCGTCAACACGCTGAAGGCCACGCGCGATGAAGCCATCATCGCCCTCAAGAAGGAGGGCATCGCCGCCGAGAAATGCACACTGTCGCCGCTGGGCCTGCGGCTCAAGAGCCGCGTTGCCCTGGTCCAGGTCCAGGCCTGGCGCGACGGCCTGATCGAGGTGCAGGACGAAGGCTCGCAATTGGTCGCCGTGCTGGCCGACGCCAAGCCCGGCCAGGCGGTGGTGGATTATTGCGCGGGTGCCGGCGGCAAGACCCTGGCGCTGGCCGCCGCCATGCAGAACAAGGGCCGACTGGTCGCCTGCGACGTGGCCGAGTGGCGCGTGGACAAGGCGCAGGAGCGCCTGCGCCGCAACGGCGTGCACAACGTCACCCGCCGGGTGATCTCGGGCGAATCAGACAAGTGGATCAAGCGCTCGGCCGGCTCCTACGACCGCGTGCTGGTGGACGCACCCTGCACCGGCACCGGCACCTGGCGCCGCAACCCCGACGCCAAGTGGCAGTTCAAGGAGACCGACTTGCTGGAGCTGGTGGAGCGCCAGAAGGCCATCCTGGAGAGCGCCGCCCGGCTGGTGAAGCCCGGCGGGCGGCTGATCTACGCCACCTGCTCGGTCATGCGCGAGGAAAACGAGGACCGGGTCGAGGCCTTCCTCGCCGACCACCCCGATTACGTGGCGCGCCCGGCCCCGGAATTGTGGGCGGAACTGGCGCCCGACACCCCCTGCCCGGTCAGCACTCCGTGGCTGCGGCTATCGCCGCTGACCCATGGCACCGACGGCTTCTTCGCCGCCGTGTTGGAAAAGAAGGCCGAATAGGCTCGTCGCGTCCCGGGATGGCGCTCCGCCACCCCGGGAATGCGAAGCAAAGTCTGGTGCTAGACCCGCGGACGGCGGCCCCTGAAGAGGCCGACGACGATGGAGACCACAAACAGCACCAGGAAGATGAAGAACAGCACCTGGGCAATGTCACCGGCGGCGCTGGCGACACCACCGAAGCCGAAGAAGGCGGCGACGATGGCGATGATCAGAAAGACGGCGGCCCAATACAGCATCACTCCCTCCGTCGTTCTTGTCCCAACCAAAGGCCATATGGCCCCCGCGCGGGGGCCAGTGTAGGAGCGACGTCACACGCTTAGGGATTAAGCCGCCACCGGCGTGCCGCTTTGCCGCCGTTTGATCTCTTGCCGCGCCTTTTTCGCTTAAAGCAGGCTCAGGTTCTTGACGGTTCCCGGCTGTTGTTTGCCGGCGCGCCGCTCGCCCCCACCTGAAAGGCTCTGCACGAACGGGAACAATTGCTGCAGCATCTGATTGTTTCCCGCCTGCGCGATCCCGTTCAAC
>JAEZFE010000490.1 GCA_023437865.1 Pseudomonadota bacterium
CGGCTATAGCGAGGCCGAACTGAGGGCCCTGGAACCCACGACCATCACCCATCCCGAGGACGTGCCGCGCCATGAAGCCCTGCGCGGCGAAATGCGTGTCGGCGAGCGCGATTCCTATCGGTTGACCAAACGTTACGTCACCAAGGACGGCCGCGTGGTGTGGGGCAGCCTCACCACCACGGCGGTGCGCGAGGCCGGCGCGGATGGCTCCGATATGCGCTTCACCATTAACGTGGTCGAGGACATTACCGAAAAGAAGCGCCTTGAAGACCACATGCGGCTGGCGGCGACCGTGTTCGAGAATTCCGGTGACGGCCTGTTCGTCACCGATGCCTCCAGTCATATCGTCCACGTGAACCCGGCCTTCAGCGAAATTACCGGTTTTGACCCCGAGGACGTGCTGGGCAAGACCCCGAAGGTGCTGTCGTCGGGCCGCCACGATCCCGAATTCTACGAGCGCATGTGGGCTTGCCTGAGTTCGACCGGCAAGTGGCAGGGAGAAATCTGGGACCGGCGCAAATCGGGCGAGATGTTCGCCGGGTGGCAGAACATTGCCGCCGTGCGCAATGGCTTGGGCGAGATCACCCATTACGTGGCGGTGATCAGCGATATCACGTCGCGCAAGCAGGTGGAGGAGCGGCTGTCTTACGCCGCCAACCATGACCCTCTGACCCGGCTGCCCAACCGCACGCTGTTCCAAGAGCGGCTGTCGCGTGCGGTGGCGCGCGCCCATCGCAATCACAGTCTGGTGGCGCTGCTGTTCATCGACCTGGACAAGTTCAAGCAGGTCAACGACACCTTGGGCCATCTGGCCGGCGACATGCTGTTGCAGCACGTTTCAGAGCGGTTGACCGGCGCCATCCGTCAGGGTGATACCGTGGCTCGCCTCTCCGGAGACGAATTCACCATCATCCTGGAGGATGTGCAGGATCCGCGCGATGCCGCCGTGGTGGCGCACAAGGTGCTGCACATGCTGTCCGAGCCGTTCGACCTGGGCGGGCAGGAGGCGCATATCAGTTCGTCGATCGGCGTCGCCCTCTATCCCGCCGATGCGGGGGATCCGCAATCCCTGGTCAAGCTGGCCGATGCCGCCATGTACCGGGCCAAGCATTTAGGCCGCAACACCTGCCAGTTCCATTCCGAGGCGGTCAACGCCCAGGCTTTCGAGCGCCTCGCGCTGGAGACCGCGCTGCGGCTGGCGCTGGACCGCCAGGAATTCGCCGTCCACTACCAGCCCATCTTCGACTTCAGGACTGGGCGCATTGTCGCCGTGGAGGCGCTGCTGCGGTGGCGCCATCCCGAAGTGGGTGTGGTCGTGCCCGCCCAGTTCATGGCCCTGGCCGAGGAGACCGGCCTAATCGTTCCCATCGGCGACTGGGTGCTGCGAACCGCCTGTGCCCAGGCGCGTGCGTGGCGTGACGCGGGCTTCGGTGATCTTCAGGTTCATGTGAACCTGTCGGGACGGCAATTGCGCCAGCCCGAACTGGTCGAGACCATCGCCCAGGCGCTGGAAGCTTCGGATTTGCCGCCCCAGGCGTTGGTGCTGGAAGTGCCGGAGGCGAGCGTGGTCGATAAGGGCCAGGGCACGGCGCCCATCTTCGCCCGCTTCGCCGCCTTGGGGCTGGGGCTGGCGATTGACGAATTTGGTTCCGGCTATTCGTCTTTCGCCTTCCTGCGGCGCCTGCCGGCCCAGGCGCTGAAAATGGCCCAAAACTTCGTGCGCAACGTGGCGGCCTCGACCGACGACACCGAGATCGCCACCGCCATCGTCGCGGTAGCGCGCGGATTGCATATGTCGGTTCTGGCCCCCGGCGTCGAAACTTTCGAGCAATTGTCCTTTCTCGATACCGTCGGCTGCGACCGGGTTCAGGGCTTCCTGTTGGCGCGGCCCATGCCGGCCAGCGAGCTCAAGGCCCTGCTGATCAAGGGCGAGGTGCCGGCGGCCCTAATCAAAGCGCGGAAGGTAAGGGCATGAAGCTCATCCGCTGGGGTGCCAAGGGGGCCGAGCGGCCGGGGCTGGTTGATGCTCACGGTCATGCCCGCGACCTGTCTGCCCATTGCACCGATCTCGACCCCCGCATGCTGGCACCCGGCGCGCTGGCCCGGCTGGCCGCCATCGACCCGCACACCCTGCCGCCGGTGCCCAACGATGCCCGCCTGGGCGTGCCGTTGACCAACATCGGCAATATCATCGGGGTCGGGCTCAATTACAGCGACCATGCCGCCGAGACCGGGCTGGCGCTGCCCGCCGAACCGGTGATGTTCAACAAGCATACCGGTGCCCTGACGGGCCCGTTCGACGACCTGACCCTGCCGCCCGGCACCACCAAGCTGGATTGGGAGGTGGAGCTGGCCGTGGTCATCGGCACCACGGCCTGGCAGGTGGACGAGGCCCAGGCGCTGTCCCATGTGGCCGGCTACATGACCGCCAATGACGTCTCGGCCCGCGACTGGCAGATGGAGCGCGGCGGCCAGTGGAGCAAGGGCAAGTCGGCACCGGGCTTCTGTCCGCTCGGCCCCTATCTCGTCACCCGCGACGAGGTGCCCGATCCCCAGGTCTTGCACCTGGTCACCGACATCAACGCCGCACGCAAGCAGGACGGCACCAGCGCCGACATGGTGTTTGGCGTCGCCTTCCTGGTGTCCTATCTGTCGCGGTTCATGCG
>JAEZFE010000247.1 GCA_023437865.1 Pseudomonadota bacterium
TCACCCGCTACCTCGCAAGGATTGCCTCATGAACGTCACCACCATTGTCACCATCATCGCGCTGGGGGCCGTCGCCGTCATTCTGTTCATGGGCCTGTGGAACATGTTCAAGGGCGGGGACGGCAACCGCAGCCAGATGCTGATGCGCGCCCGCGTCATCGCCCAGGCGGTCGCCATCGTGGTCATCCTCGGCGCGCTCTATTTCTTCGGCCGCGGATAGCGTGATACGGGAGTGACCTGACACGCGAGGGGACCGACTGTGGTCAAGATCAACAAGATTTACACCCGCACCGGCGACAACGGCACGACCGGCCTGGTGCGTGGTCCCCGCCGCATGAAGTACGACCTGCGCGTCGAGGCCTATGGCACCGTCGACGAGGCCAACAGTTTCCTCGGCATGGCGCGCCTCCACACCGGCTCGATGCCCAAGATCGACCGGCTGTTCGCCCGCGTGCAGAACGATCTCTTCGATCTCGGCGCCGACCTCTCGACCCCCGGCGTCGACCCCGAAGGCACCACCGCGCTGCGCATCACCGCGGTGCAGACCGAATGGCTCGAGCAGCAGATCGACCAGTACAATGAGGGTCTGAAGCCCCTGACGAGCTTCATCCTGCCCGGCGGCACGCCGCTGGCGGCCGCGCTGCATGTCGCCCGCACCGTGGTGCGCCGCGCCGAGCGCATGGTCGTCGAGCTGATCGGCAAGGAGCCGGACGTCAACGTCCACGCCCTCACCTATCTCAACCGCCTCTCGGACCTGCTGTTCGTGATGGCGCGCGTCGCCAATGCCAATGGCGCCTCGGACGTGCTGTGGACGCCCGGCAAATTCGGCCACGAAGGCCAGGTCGAGCCGCCACGCAAGGCCCTGCCGGGCAAGTCGGACCAGAGCGAATAGCGTGTTCCTGCCGCTGCACGACCAGAACCCCATCCGACACGTCAGCTTCCCCTATGTGACCTACGGGCTCATCGCCATCAACGTCATCGTCTTCCTGATCCAGCTGGCCCACCAGCCGGAGGCGGTGTTCAACGAATTCGCCATCACCTACGCGGCCATTCCCGACCATGCCTGGGCCAATGGCGTGATCGACCGCATCCCGCTGCTGCCCGACCAGGTGACGCTGGTGACCTATGCGTTCTTCCACGCCAACTGGCTGCACCTCCTGAGCAACATGCTTTTCCTCTGGGTCTTCGGCGACAACATCGAAGACGCCATGGGGCACGTGAAGTACCTCGTCTTCTACATGCTCTGCGCCATCCTCGCGGCGCTGACCTACTTCGCCTTTTCCGGCCCCGAGGGCGGCTGGCTGATCGGCGCATCGGGCGCCGTGGCCGGGGTAATGGGCGCCTATATCGTGCTCTACCCGCATGCCCGCGTCTATGTGCTGTTCCGCATCGTCATCCCCATCCCGCTGCCGGTGCCGGCGCTCTGGATGCTGGGCGTCTGGGTCGCCACGCAGGTCTTTTACCTCGTGATCGGCGACGCGAGCCCCGTGGCCTGGTGGGCGCATCTGGGTGGCGTGGTCACCGGCGCCCTGCTCTGCATTCCGCTGCGGCGCCGGGAGGTGGTGCTGTTCGGCGGCCGTTAGCTTCAATCCAAATCAAAGCCGGTACCTTTCGTTTACCCGCAAAGCCTAAAATTGCGGAATGGACACAGACTTGGCATCGCAACTGACTGTCGCGCAAAGCTCGCAGGCCCGGTTTTCGGCGCAGGTGGCGATCGTCAAGAAGAACCACGAAATGGATCTGGCTTTGGTCCAGATGGTCGACGAGGTCGCCCGCTCTGCACCCCCGCCCGGCCAGGGAACCAAAGTCGACAAGCTCGCCTGATCTCCCCGGGAAGGAGACGTGCCTTTGAACCTCGACCTTTCGATCCATCGCATGGCCTTCCGCGAGGCCGAGACGCTCGGCATGGCGCAGATGCTGATCGCCCGCAAACGCCAGGAACTCGAGATCAAGGTGGCGCGCGAAACTGTCACCAAGGGCCCTGAAGCCGCCGGTGCCACCATCGACCATGCCCTGAAAGACATGGAAGAGCGCAGCGCCCAGCTGCAGCGCGAAGCCCCGCCCCGCACCGACGATTCCGGCGTGCTGGTCAACAAGACCGCCTGATACCCTAGAGCCCTCATGGTGAGCCTGTCGAACCACGAGTGCGGGTTCACCGACCCTGCGACGACCTCGTCCTTCGACAAGCTCAGGATGAGGTCTACTGGTAGGCCGGATGAGGTCTACTGGGGGCCGACCCCTCCCAGAGCCCTTTCTCTGAACATCCACTGAACGGATGACGCGTTGCGAGCCGCAACCGTCAAATATCGCCCCTTGTCCCTCGCCCCGCGCTGCGTCAAACCGCAGGCTGCGAGGGGTCGCATAGGGAGTATCCGAAGTGACCGACCGCACCGGCTACGACAAGATGCGCGCTGGCGAAGCCTATCCCAACCCTGATTGGGACCTGATCGCCCGCCAGACCGAGGCCCGCATTGGCCTTGATGCCTACAACCAGAGCCGCGACATGGACGCCCGCATGGCCATGCTGCCCAAGCTGCTCGGCAGCTGTGGCCGCGCCATCGTGCAATCGCCGGTGACCTGGGAATATGGCAGGCACATCCATATCGGCGAGGCCGTGTTCATCAATTTCGACGTGGTCTTCCTCGATGGCGCCGATATCCGCATCGGCGACGGCACGGTTATCGCCCCGCGCGTGCAGCTCCTCACCGCCGGCCACCCCGTGGAACCGCACGAGCGCATCACCCGCGATCCCGTCACCGGCCAGCGCAATGGCGGCTACGCCATCAACAAGCCGATCATCATCGGCAAGGATTGCTGGATCGGCGCCGGCGCCATCATTCTGGGCGGCGTCACCATCGGCGACGGCACCACCATCGGCGCCGGCAGCGTGGTGACGCGCGATGTCCCGGCGCATGTGGTGGCTGCTGGCACGCCGTGCCGCATCATCCGGTATCTCGAGGGCTCTACAGCTGCGATCGCGGCGTAGGAGCACCTGCAGCATCCCGCGCCCCTCTCTTGCTCGGCTAAGGACTTAGCTGACGCTAAGTCCAAGACCTCGCTTTCTCCCCCGCAAGGGGGGAGAGGTTCGGAGACATCGTGCCACAGCACCCTCTCCCCCCCTTGCGG
>JAEZFE010000501.1 GCA_023437865.1 Pseudomonadota bacterium
GCCTGAACCCGGGCAACCCGCTGGTCATCATCGGCTCGGGGCTGACCATGGTCGACTTCGTGCTCAGCCTGCAGGACCGGGGACACACAGGCCCCATCCAGGTGGTGTCACGGCGCGGCCTGCTGCCCCACCGGCATGCCGAGCAGGGGCCACCGCTGGATTGGGCCTCCCTGCCGGCACGCCAGAGCGCGCTGTTGCACGAGCTGCGGCGGCGATGCGGCGCCGACTGGCGGGCTGCTGTCGACGGCCTGCGCCCCCATGTCCAGACGATCTGGTCGAACTGGAGCGAGGCGGAGCGGCGCCGTTTCCTGCGCCATTTGCGACCCTGGTGGGACATCCACCGCCACCGGCTGGCGCCCGCCGTGTCTGACCGTGTTGATGCCCTGATTGCCGCCGGACGCCTCACCGTGCATCAGGCCAAGGTTCTGCGCATCGCGATGGCGGGTGAAGCCGTAAGCGTGGACATCCGGCGGCGCGGCACCGAGCAGATCGACACCCTGCAGGCGGCGGCGGTGGTCAACTGCTCCGGGCCGGGCAGCAATTACCGGCGCATCCGCGACCCGCTGATCCTGTCACTGCTGCGCGGCGGCCTGATCCAGCCCGACCCGCTGCGTCTGGGCCTCGACGTCACCAATGATCTGCACACCATTGCGGCGGATGGCACGGCGGCCCGCATGCTGTTCGCCGCCGGGCCGGTCACCAAAGGGCGGTTTTGGGAAATCACCGCAGTGCCGGAAATTCGCCGCCAGTGCCGGGACCTGGCGGATCGGATTGCCGCTGCAATGAACCGCTCACCCCCCTAACGGCCAGAACACGAGTATGAGCGGAGGCGTGAGAAGCGCCACCATCACCGACAAAGGCAGCCCCAAGTGCCAGTAATCGGAAAAGCGATACCCGCCCGGCCCCATCACCAGCGTGTTGCACTGGTGCCCGATTGGCGTAAGGAAGTCGCAGGCGGCACCCACGGCTACTGCCATTAAAAAGGGGTCGGGATTGCTGTGAAGCCGCTCGGCCAGGGTGGCGGCAATGGGCGCCAAGACCAGCACCGTGGCCGTATTGTTGAGGAACGGAGTGACCGCCATGGCGACCAGCAGGATGGATGCGACCGCCCCCAGGGGCGGCAAGCCCGTCACCCAACCAGCCAGCCAGCCGGCGATCAGCTCGGTCCCGCCTGTCCGCTGAAGCGCGTTGCTGATGGGGATCAGGCATCCGATCAGCACAAGGATGGGCCATTCGATCCGTTCGTAAGCATCGGTGAGCTTGAGCGAACCAGTCGCCACCATGGCGACGGCGGCGGTGAAGAACGCGCCGGCTACCGGAACAACACCGCTGCCCGCCAGGATCATGGCTGCAGCGACGATCCCCAGAGGCAGCCAGACACGTGTCGGGCGCGACAGGGCAATATTGCGTTCCGCCAATGGCAGGCATCCGAGCACGGCAAGCAGCGTCGGCAAATCCTCGGCGTGGCCCTGGAAGACCACCAGATCCCCCTTGCGGAAACGGGTGCCGCGGATGCGCTGGCGCACCGGCCGGCCCCGCCGTGACAGCGCCACCAGGTTGAGCCCATAATGGTCGCGCAGCCGCAGGCTTTGGGCCGTCGCTCCAATCAATGCCGAACCCTCCGTCACCACCGCCTCGGAGACGGCGACCTCGTTGCCACTCACCGCCTGCGGCAATTTGGCTTCGCCCAGCACCTGCAGCTTGGCGTGCGCCACCATGCGGTTCAGGGCCGTGGCGTCACAACGCAGCACCAGAATGTCGCCCGCGAACAGCCACCAATGTCCCGCCGGGCGGTAGCGGCGCCCATTGTCGCGGATAATGGCGCACACGGTGACCTCGCCATCGCTGGCCTGCTCGAACGCATCCACCGTCTTGTTGACGAATGGCGAGTCCACGGGCAGCAGGAACTCGGACGTGTAGTCGTCCACCATGAACGGCTGGCCGTTTCCGCTGCCCCGGCCTGCCGGCAAAAGGCGCCAGCCCACCGCCAGGAAAAGGATGCCGGCCAAGGTGAGGACCAGCCCCAGGGGCGTGAACGTGAACATGCCGAAGGGCGCCCCCAGCATCTCTTCGCGCATCCGGGAGACGATGATGTTAGGGCTGGTGCCGATCAGCGTGGATATCCCCCCCAACAGCGACGCGAAGGACAACGGCATGAGCAACCGCGAGGGCGGCGTGCCGTGCTTGCGTGCCAACTGGAACGCCACTGGCAGGAAGACCGCCAGCGCCCCGATATTTTTCATTACCGCCGACAGCAGCGCCACCGCGGTTGCCAGGACCACCACCTGCCGGGTCACCGTGTGGAGGTGACCTGATACCCGCCGCACCAGCATGTCCACCACGCCCGAGCGCTCGATGGCGGCACTTACCACCAGCGCCGACGCCACCAGGATGACGATGTCGTCGGCAAAGCCGTGAAACGCCTCCTTGGCGGGAACGACGCCCACACCGATGGCAACCACCAGCCCAACGCCCGCCACGATGTCGTAGCGGAACTTGTCCCAGATCAGGAACCCCATGACGCCGGCGAGAACGGCGAAGGTGGCTATCATGTCAGTGGGCATCGCCATGCCCTGCCAGGATGCTCCGCAGCGCATCCGCGCGGTGTTGGGCATCGCTCCATTCCCCCCGCACCGCAACGCGCCCATCGGAGCGAAGCTTGCTATCTGGGCGGCTGCGGAGGAAGGCGTCGCGCCCGCCATCGTTAGCGAAGCTGAACACCGCCCCCTTCGGCCCGGCCTCCAAGGCACTGATCCCCAAGCCACGGCATAGCCTGCCGAGTTGATGGGCGGCCAAGGCAAGGTCGACCTCGGGCGGCGGTGGGCCGAAACGGTCGGTAAGTTCAGCGGCAATGGCAGCCGTGGGTTCATCACCCTTGGCAAGCCGGCGATAAAAACCCAACCGCACGGCCGGATCCGCGATGTACGTTTCGGGCAGGCGGGCACTGGCGCCCAGACTGATCGCCGGTGGAGCGGGGATGCTCTCTCCCCTGGCTTCGGCTACCGCCTCACGCATCAACTCCTCCAGCAATTCGGCGCCGATGTCGCGGAAATGGCCGGCCTGGGCCTCACCCAACAGGCTGCCGCTGCCGCGCAGATCGCGGTCGGCCAGGGCGAGCTGGAAGCCGGCGCCGGGGTGGGAATGGGTGGCGATGGCCTCAAGGCGCCGCCGAGCCACCTCGGAAACCTCCACGCCCGGTTCCGTGGTCAAGTAACAATAGGCCTGCACCGCGCCCCTCCCCACCCGGCCGCGCAACTGATGCAGCGCCGCCAAGCCGAACATCTCGGCCCGGTGTACGATCAGCGTATTGGCCCCCGGCAGGTTCAGCCCGGTCTCGACGATATTGGTGGCCAGCAGGATGTCGTGGTCGCCATTGGCAAATGCAGCCAGAGTGTCTTC
The DNA here is from genome assembly GCA_023437865.1 of Pseudomonadota bacterium. Lineage (GTDB taxonomy): Bacteria > Pseudomonadota > Alphaproteobacteria > Rhodospirillales > Magnetospirillaceae > Magnetospirillum. The sequence goes on from JAEZFE010000501.1 coordinate 3,400, forward strand.
CATGGCGCGCGGCGCCAGCCGGCCATGCACCACCGCCATGTCGAACTCCGGAACCAGCTCCGCCAGGCGGTCACGCAGGGGCGCGATATCGTGGATGCGAGGGCAGATGCACAGACTTTGGCCGCCACGATTGCGTTCGCGTAGCAAGGCTTGGCGCAGGGTCACCGGGTCAAAGGCGAGAACAAAGGTGCGCACCGGCCGCCGCGCTACCGGCGCGGTGCGGATCAGGCTGAGATCGCGCAGACCTGCGGTTGCCAGGTGCAGGGTGCGGGGAATGGGGGTGGCCGTCATGGTCAGAACATGCGTGCATGGCCCGAATTCCTTGAGCCTTTCCTTATCTCGCACGCCCAGACGCTGTTCCTCGTCCACCACCACCAATCCCAGGCGGGCGAACTTGGCTTCCAGCAATGCCTGGGTCCCCACGGCGATGGTGATTTCACCTGTCTGCAGTTCGTCCTTGATCCGCTTGCCGGCTGCTGCGGGGATGACCCGGGAGAGATGGGCGATGCGCCATGGCCAACCGGAAAGCCGGTTGCATAACTCGTCGTAATGCTGGCGGCACAGGGGCGTCGTGGGGGCAATGATGGCCACCTGCCGGCCTTGGGCGGCGACCACGAAGGCCGCGCGCAAGGCCACTTCGGTCTTGCCGAACCCCACATCCCCGCAGACCAGCCTGTCCATGGGCCGGCAGGAGCCCAGGTCGTCTAGTACGGCGCGGATGGCATGCCGCTGATCGCGGGATTCCTCGTGCGGAAAGCGGTCGGCAAAGCGGCGGTAG
>JAEZFE010000372.1 GCA_023437865.1 Pseudomonadota bacterium
GGGCGAGGCCATCGTGCTGGGGCCCAACATCAACAAGCCCATGGACCCCGCCGACAATGCCCCCGCATTGGCGGCATTGCACCGGGCCGAACGGCTGGCGGGCAAGGCCTCGCCACGCGAGACGGCGCTGATCCAGGCGGCTAAAGCGCGTTACAGCGCCAACCCCGAAGCCGACCGCGCCAAGTTGGACGCCGCCTATGCCGAGGCCATGGTCCACGCCGCCAAGCGTTTTCCCCAGGATGCCGACATCCAGGTGCTGGCCGCCGAGGCGCTGATGGACGCTCAGCCGTGGGATTACTGGCGGGAAGATCGCTCCACCCCCAAGGGCCGCCATGGCGAGACGGTGGCGCTGCTGGAAAAGGTGCTGGCCGTCGAGCCCGATCATCCCGGCGCCATTCATCTCTACATCCATGCCGTGGAGGCCTCGGCGAGCCCCGAGCGTGCGCTGCCGGGTGCCCGTAAGCTGGCGGCCCAGATGCCCGCCGCCGGTCACGTCGTTCACATGCCAAGCCACATCTATTACCGGGTGGGGCTATGGAAGGACTCGCTGGAGGCGAACCGCCAGGCGGTCAAGGCCGATGAAGCCTATTTCCAGCGGTCCGGGGCGGCGCCGGGCATCTATCGCGACGGCTATTACCCGCACAACATCCATTTCCTGCTCGCCACCGCCCAGATGAGTGGCGACGGCGCCACCGCCATCGAGGCGGCGAGCAAGCTGGCGGCGACGGTCAGTGAGGAGGCTGCGCGGGCCATCGCCTGGGCACAACCCATCAAGGCGGCGCCATACTTCACCCATGCCCAGTTCAGCCCGCCGGAAACGGTGCTGGCCTTGCCCGATCCCGGCGACAATCTTCCTTATGTGAAGGCGCTATGGCACTACGCCCGGGGCACTGCATTGGCCCAGCAGGGCAAGGACAACGGGGGCGAGGTTGCCGCCATCCGCCAGATCGCCGGCCATCCCGATATGATCCGGCTGGCGGGTGAGGGCGTGCCGGCCCCCGAGGTGCTCGTGCTGGCGATCGAAGTGCTGGAGGGGCGGGCTGCCCAGAGTGCCGGCGACCACCAGCGGGCGACCGGCCATTTCCGTCAGGCCGTCAGCATGGAGGACAAGCTGAGCTACATGGAGCCGCCTGACCTATCACGACCCCACCGAGGGGATCGACATCGACTCGCGCATCCACACCGCCGTGGGCGGCGATCCGACGCACGAGCGCGTCAAACTGAATGGCGAGGGCAGCTTCAAAGGCGAACCCGCGCGGCTGCGGGTTGAAGCTGGTTCGCTGCTGAAGCTGCGCGAAACCAAGGAGCCCTATCCCCTACTGATCGACGCCATGGTTGGGCGCACAAAAGGCCATGTGGAAGGAACCATTGACGAGCCGCTGAAGATGGCGGGCGTCAATCTGGCCCTGAGCCTGTCGGGGCCGGATATGGGGGCCATTTTCCCCATCTTCGGCATCCCGTTGCCGGCAACCCGGCCCTATGCCATCAGCGGCACGCTGCTGCGCCAGGGCAAATCCTGGACCTTCCGCGACGCCAAGGGGCGGGTGGGCGAAAGCGATTTGGGCGGCGCGCTGAGCGTGGTCACCGGGGGCGAACGCCCCATCCTTCGCGCCAATCTGGTGTCCGACCGCCTGGCGCTGGCCGATCTGGCCGGCTTCATCGGCGGCAAGCCGGGTAAGCCCGACGAGACCAAGGCCGAAGGGCGGGTGCTGCCCGATAAGCCGGTGAACCTGGAAAAGCTGCACGCCATCGATGCCGACGTGCGCTTCCAGGGTAAACGGGTGGAAGCGCCGGGCCTGCCCATGGACGGGCTGGACGCCCACTTGACGCTGAATGGCGGCTTGCTGCGGCTGGAGCCGCTGGCCTTCGCCATCGCCCAGGGCAGCTTCGCCGGCCAGGTCATGCTGGATGGCCGCAAGCCGGTGCCCCAGGCGCGGGTGGACATGACCATCAGCCGCATGAATTTGGCGCGCTTCCTCGACAAGACCCGCTTCGGCCCCGAAACCTCGGGCACGCTGGGCGGACGCATCGAACTGGCCGGCCAGGGACGCAGCACCGCCGAATTGCTGGCGGGCGCCGATGGCCGGCTGACCCTGATGATGGCGGGCGGCAATTTGAGCGCGCGGATGGTCGAGGCGGCGGGGCTGGACATCACCGAGGCGCTGGGCTTTGCCCTGGGCAAGGACAAGAGCTTCGGCGTGCGCTGTCTGGTCGCCGATTTCGGCGTCCAGAACGGCCTCGCCAGCACCCGCGCGCTGGTGCTGGACACCACCGATTCGGTGGTGGCCGGCAACGGCACCATTAATCTGGCCGACGAACGAATGGACCTGAAGCTGGAAGCCCACCCCAAGGACCCCAGCCCGCTATCGGCCCGCTCGCCGGTGCGTATCGGGGGTCATCTCGGCCAGCCGAAGGTCAGCGTGGATGCGGGCACCCAGGCGGCGCGCGGCGGATTGGCGGTGGCGCTTGGTGCCCTGCTGACCCCGCTGGCGGCCATCGTTCCGTTCCTGGAGCCCGGCCTGGGCGAGGACCAGAATTGCGGCCAACTGATGCAGCAGGCCCACGCCCGCTAAACCGCCTGCTGGATGATCACCCCGTGCCAGCCCATGCCCTGATAGGTCTCATAACCCGGGGTCAAGGCGTGACCGACGATACGGCCCACCGGATCCATGGTGGAGCCCATGGCTGACGACAGGTCAATCTTGAGCACCTCGCTGAGCACGCCCTGGCCGTCCGAACTGGCGATCACGCGGTGCTCGCGGTCTACCAGCAGGCATCGGGTGCGGGCACGTTCCTCCTCGCGCAGACGCACGCCCTTGACCACGGTGTCGGCCTGGGGCTGCCAGTCGAAGAAGATGCCGAGCACGCCCAACGGCCGGCCATTGGCCTCACCGTTCTCGCGGATGGCGGTGGCATAAGTCGCGACCAGCGAATTGCCCAATTGCGGTACGGCCGCGATGTCGGCCATGGCGAACTGGCTGCCGTCCAGCGTGGACATGGCATCCTTGAACCATGCCTCGCCGGCCACGCTGGCGCCTACAGCATGAGGATAGCGGTCGGGGCGCCCGCTGGCGACCACACGGCCCGAGGCGTCGGCCACCCACAGATCCAGGTAAACGGTGTAGGATTCCAGGATCACGCCCAGGCGCTTCGAGGTATGCGACACAGCTTCCGGGGTGGCTTGGGCCAAGCACCCGACCACCGCCGAGTCGGTCGCCCACCAGCGCACGTCACACGACCGTTCATAGAGATTGCGGTCGATGATTTCGATCATGTTGAGCGCCAGATCGGCCAGGCGTGAGCCGCGCAATTGCTGGACCATCACCTCGCCCAGGTTCATCAAATCCTCGATGGTGGACGACAGCTCGTCTTCCAGCGAATGAGTGATGGTATCAATGGTGGCCGAGACGTTCTTGACCTCGTTGGCGACGACCGCGAAGCCCTTGCCGGCCTCGCCCGCCCGCGTCGCCTCGATCAGCGCGTTCAGCGACAGCACGCGGGTGGTACCGGTCACCTTCTTGATGGCCCGGATCTTGTCATTGGCGACGTCATAGACCGCCCGGGTCAGCTCTAGGATACGTTCTGGTTCTGCCATTTGCCCCCCAATGCCCACGCTTTTGGCAGAAGCGATGTTTGCCCATCATATGATCAGAATGGTTCTAGGACAACCTCTCCATGAATGGATGGTATACATGACCGATGGACAAGCCGGAGGTCATAGCCCAGGCACAGGCCGACTTGGTCAAGGGCCGCCGCCGCCACGCCGCCCGCCTATTGCTTGGCGCGGGCGGCACGCAGGCTGGCGCACTGCTGGACAGCCTGCCACCCGACGGCCCACACGGCATCCTGCTCGTCGAACGATTGCGCTTTGGCCCTCCCGAGACCTGGGCGGGGTGGCTGGCGGGGCGCGGGCGGGTGG
>JAEZFE010000382.1 GCA_023437865.1 Pseudomonadota bacterium
CCCATGTGGAGCTTCTGGTTAAGCTGGCGCGCTGGGCCGAGGGCGGCGAAACCGCCGCGCCCGCGCCCGAGCCCGAGGACGAGATAGGCCGCTTGCTTATCCTGGCGCGGCAGGCGGTTGGCGAGGACGAGGCATGAGGCCCGTCGACTTCCCCGAATTCATCTGGGTGTGGAACCACAAGCTCGGCCAGGACACGCCGCGCCATCATATCAGGATGGCGCGGTGGCTGGCGGCGCGCTGGCGGGCGCGTGACCGCGAATTGCTGCTGATGGCGTTCCGCTCCAGCGGCAAGTCGACCATCGTCGGTCTGTTTTGCGCCTGGGTGCTGATGGGCGATCCCAATCTGCGCATTATGGTGCTGGCCGCCGATTTCGCCCTGGCCAAGAAAATGGTGCGCAACGTCAAGCGCATCATCGAGCGTCATCCGCTGACTGTAGGGCTGAAGCCGCCTCGGCGCGAGCATTGGGCATCGGACCAGTTTACCGTCAACCGTTCCGGCGAGCTGCGCGACCCGTCCATGGTCGCCAAAGGTATCGGTGCCAACATCACCGGCTCGCGCGCCGAGATCATCATCTGCGACGATGTCGAGGTGCCCAATACCTGCGACAGCGCGCCCAAGCGCCTGGATCTGCGCGAGCGCCTGGGCGAGATCGAGTATGTGCTGGTGCCAGGCGGCACCCAGCTCTACGTGGGCACGCCGCATAGCTTCTACACCATCTACGCCAAGCATCCCCGGCTGGAGGCCGGCGAGACACGCCCATTCCTCGATGGCTTCGAGCGGCTGGAGATTCCGCTGCTCGATGCCACAGGCGCCAGTGCGTGGCCGGAACGCTTTCCCGCCGACAAGGTGGCCGGCATCCGGCGGCGCACAGGACCCAATAAGTTCGACAGCCAGATGCTGCTACAGCCGGTCAACATTGCCGATGGCCGCCTCGACCCCGATCGCCTGCGCCTGTACGAGGCCGAGCTGGTCTATGCCGAGAGCAACGGCCTGCCCATGCTGTCGCTGATGGGCAAGCGGCTGGTCTCGGCCTCGTGCTGGTGGGATCCCGCCTATGGGGCGCCGGGCAAGGGCGATTCCTCGGTCGTGGCGGCCCTATTTACCGATGATAGCGGCGGTTACTGGCTGCACCGGGTGCGCTATCTGGAACACGACCCGGCCCAGGCCGACGTGGACGAGGCCACCCAGCTGTGCCGCCAAGTGGCCGCCTTCGTGCGCGAGCTGCACCTGCCGGCGGTGACGCTGGAGACCAACGGTATCGGCCGTTTCCTGCCGGGCCTGTTGCGGCGTGAGCTGGCGGCAGGGGGCACACCCTGCGCGGTGGTCGAGGCCAATTCCAAGCGTTCTAAGGATCAGCGCATCATCGACGCCTTCGATGCCGTGCTGGCGGCGGGGGCGCTGTCGGCGCATCGCAGCGTGTGGAACACGCCGTTCATCGCCGAGATGCGCGAATGGCAGCCGGGTGGCAAGGCCCGCGACGACGGCCTGGACGCCGTTGCCGGCTGCCTGCTCTCCCAACCCGTCCGCCTGGGCCGGCCCACGGTGCCTCTGGCCGAACGCCGCGACTGGCGGCCGGGCGGAGGCGGCATCAAGGTCATCACCGAATTCGAATTATAAGGAGAACAAACATGGATCATTGGAGCCTGGATCTGGGCTGGTGGATCACGGCGGTGGAATTGCCCGCCTTGGGCGGCCTGTTCGTCATGATCTGGAGGGCGCGGCACGAGGCCGACCAGCGCATGGACGACATCGACCACCGTGTCGAGGTCGGTATGAGCCAGTCGCGCGAATCCCTGGCCGCCTACAAGCTGGAGGTGGCCAAGACTTATGCTACCACCGGCACGCTCAAGGATGTGGAGCGGCGTCTGACCGAGCATCTGGTGCGCATCGAGGCCAAGCTGGATGCGGTTGGCGGGGTGGGGGCGCGGCTATGAGCGATCCCATCCTCATAATCGACGTGGAGCCCGATCCAGAATCGGAACCCGGCCCACTCAAGCCGGGCTCGGCGGTGGATGTGCTGGCCCGCACCGTCTACGGCGAGGCGCGCGGGGAATCCGTGCGCGGCAAGGAGGCGGTGGCCGCCGTCGTTATGAATCGCGTCCGGCGCGGCGGCTGGTGGGGCGAGACAGTGGAGCATGTCTGCCGCAAGCCCAACCAGTTCTCTTGTTGGAACCGGACCGATCCCAACCGCGTCAAGGTCGAGCGAGCGGACCAGAGCGACCGGGTATTCCGCATCTGCGTGCGCATTGCTCGCCGGGCGGTGGCGGGGGTGCTGGGCGATCCGACCCGTGGCGCCACCCACTACCACACCCGAGCGGTGGCGCCGGCCTGGGCCAGGGCGCTGGAGCCCTCGGCCGAGATCGGCAACCATCTGTTCTACAACGATGTGGAATGACAGCCGGCGGCGGCGAGGGTCGAGAGGGGGGCGCCCGTGCCTTTTAGCCGCCGTTCGCGGCTTTCGTGACCAACGTATCGAGTGCCTGCTTGACCCGTGCCACCGGGGTGTCAAAGTCGCTGGGGTCTGGCTGACGGAATAACCGCATGGCGGGATACCACGCGCAATCCTGCGGCTCGTCCAGCCAGCGCCAATCCGACACATAGCGCAACATCACCCAGGTGGGGCGGCCCAGGGCGCCGGCCAAGTGGCAGGCGGAGGTGTCGATGGTGATAATCAAGTCCATCTCGGCCATGGCGGCGGCGGTGTCGGCGAAGCTGTTCAGGCGCGGCGACAGGTCGCGCACCAGCGCCGAGACGCCCAGCCGCGCCAAATCGGCCGCGCGCTCGCCCATCTGCAGGCTCCAGAACGCGATGCGTGGGTCTTCCATCAGCGGCAGCAGCCTGTCCAGCGGCCAGGAGCGGTCGCGCGGCGTAGTCTTGCCGGCCCATACCAGCCCCACATTAAGCGCGGTCCCCGGTGGCCGCCCCAGCCTGAGGGCCGAGCCCTCCGGAGGAGACAGGTAGGCGTTGGGGGCCGGCAGGGTTTCCCAGGTGACGCCCAGCAGCAATGCCAGGCTCATCATAGGGGCCCATAGATCATAAGCGGGCAGGGCCGTGTGCTTCCCCACCACCAGGGCCACCGAGGGCATGGCGGCGAACAGGCTTGCCAGTTCGGGCATGCACTCCACCACCACCCGCGCGCCCTTCGCGGCAATCACCGGCAGGAAACGGGCGAATTGCAGCGCATCACCGAACCCCTGCTCGGCGGCGATCAGCACAGTCTTGCCGGCGATGTCGGCGCCGGGGTGCCAGCGTTCACCGGGTAGGTCACGCCGTGCCGTACGCGCCAAGCCCCAGCGCGCCTCATAGCCCGCCCAGCCGGCCTGATAGTTCTTGAGGTAGAGATCGGACAGCGCCAGATCCCAGGCGTAATCGGCGTTTTCCGGCTGTGACGCCGCCAGGCCGGCCAGCAGGGCGCGCGCCTCGGTATGCCGGCGGTGGTCGCGTAGCGCGAGTGCCAGGTTATAGGTGAATGAGGCCTGATCCGGCCGCGCTTCGTGGGCACGGCGCAGATGGACCTCTGCCTCCTCCAGCCGGCCCGCCTCGCGCAGTGCGTTTCCCAGATTGGAATGCATGGCCAGGTCGTCGGGATTGAGCGCCAGCGCACGCCGGTAGCTGGTGATGGCGGCATCCACCCGGCCCAGCCGGCGCAGCGTCACCCCCAGATTGCCATGGGCTTGGGCGTTGCTGGGGGCAAGTAGTGCCGCGCGGCCGAAGGCCTGGGCCGCCGCCTCCACCTGTCCCGCATTCCAGGCACGACCTCCCTCGGCCAGGGCGTCGGCGGCGGCTTGTTGCGCGGTGCTCATCGTTCTCTCCCCCAAAGATTGCGCCAGTGTTCACCGGGCGCGCGCCCATGTGCAAGCCCCGCTGTCAAAACCCTGTGCATTGTCGGGGGATTATTCCTGGGCTAAGGTTTTCCCATCCGCCAGCGATCCCAAGGGGACGAAGCCATGAGTGCGCAGGATCAGATCCAGAAACTTGCCTACACGCTGTGGCAGGATGCGGGTAGCCCGCATGGCCGCGACATGGATTTTTGGCTGGCGGCCGAGGCCCAGTTGACCGTTGGCCAAGCGGCCAAGCCCAGGGCCGGAGCAAAACTCAAAGCCCCGGCCAAGTCGAACGCGCCCGCCAAGCCCCCAGCGAAGCCCAAAGCTCGGGCCAAGGCAGCCGCCAAGGCCTGAGTGGCTACATCCAGCCCTTCCGCTTGAACAGCCAGAACGGTACCAGCGCGGCCACCAGCATCATCAGCAGGGCCAGGGGATAGCCCCAAGGCTGGTCAAGCTCGGGCATGTGGTGGAAGTTCATGCCGTAGATGCTGGCCACCAGGGTGGGTGGCATCAGCAGCACTGCCATGACCGAGAACAGCTTGATGATCTGATTTTGCTGGATGTTGATCATGCCCAGCGTGGCATCCAGCAGGAAGCCCACCTTGCCCGCCAGGAAGTCGGCGTAGTCGGACAGCGATTGAAGATCGCGTCCGATGGTCTTCAGCCGCGACTGCGCATCCTTGACGCCCAGCGCATTGTCTTCGGCGGGCAGGAACGCCACCACCCGGCGCAGGCCCATAATGGTGTCCCGCGCCTTGGCTTGCAGGTCGCCGCCGCGCCCGATGGTGCGTAGCATGACCTCAAGGTCGCGCGAGGTGGCGCGCCGGCGCGGTCGCAGCGGATCGGGCTGATGGAAGATGCGGTGCGAGATCCCGTCCTGCTCCTGGGCGATGCGCTCCAGTACGTCGGCCATGCGGTCCACCAGCGCCTCAAGCATGCCCAGCAGCAGCTCGCCGCCGCTGGTGAGGGCCGGCGGGTTGCGCTCCAGCCGGGTGATATAGGCGGCCACCGCCTGGGGGGTGCCGTAGCGTACGGTGATCAGTCGGCCCTGCGCCAGGATGAAGGTCAGCGAGACATTCTCGGGATTGAATCCGGTGGAATTGGTCAGCACCGGCGCGGTCATGGTCAGGGTGTCGCCCTCGCGCGCCAGTCGGCTGGAGACCTCAATCTCCTGCATCTCCTCGCGCGTGGGCACCTCGATTCCCAGCAAATCTTCGACCACCCGCTCTTCGTCGGGCGTGGGCGATAACAAGTCGATCCACAGGGCATCGGGCCCCATCAACTCGGGGCCGCCACGGTGCAGGCGACCGTCGGTGCGGTGGTAAATGGTGATCATGACGGTATCCTGGTCGCCTGCCACAGGCCCGTCAAGGTGGCAGCTACTGGGCGGCCAGTGCCTCGGCCTCGGCCTCGGGGGCCGCCTGGGCCGCAGGTGAACCCCTGCGGATCAGGTGGCCTTCCAGGCTGCCGCCGGCCTCGATCTCCAGGGTTTCGTGGGTGATATCCCCGACCACGTGGGCGGACTTGGCGATGGTCACATGGGTGGCGGCGATCTTGCCGGTCAGATGGCCGTGCACGCGCACGTTCTCGGCGGTCACCTCGCCGACGATGCGGGCGCCTTCGCCAATCACCAGGATCTGGCAGGTGATGTCACCCTCGACCTGGCCGTCGATCTGCGCTTCGCCCTGGGTGATGATGTCGCCGATGATGCGCATGTCGGCGCCGATGACGGACAGTCCCGGGCCACGGGAAGCCGAATTGCCGGCGGAGCCGCCCTTAGCGAGTTTTCGGAGCATCGCGTCCTACCGAGATGAATTTAACGGGGTCCTTGGCCACGTCAGCGACACGCACCTCGTAATGCAGGTGCGAGCCGGTCGAACGGCCGGTGTTGCCGACTAGGCCGATCACGGTGCTGCGGCCGACCTTCTGGCCTTCCGTCACATTGATCTTGGACATATGGGCGTAGCGGGTGGTGATGCCGTTGCCGTGGTCGATCTCGACAGTGTTGCCGTAGCGCTCCCAGCTGTCCGCGTAGGTCACGACGCCTTCGCCGGTGGCATGGACCGGGGTGCCCGCGGGAGCGCCGAAATCAAGGCCTTCATGAATGGCGGAGCGGTGGTTCAACGGGTCGGCACGGGTGCCGAAGCCGCTGTTCAGGTCGTAATCGCCACGGATCGGCACCGCCAGCGGCAGGCGCTGCATGGCTTCCATCATGCCGTTCCAGTGCTGCATGCGCTCGATGAGCGCACCCATGGCGAAGTCGTCGCCGGCGGCGCTGGTGGCCGGGATGAACGGTCCGCCCTGGCCGGGCGAGCGCTTGACCGCCACCAGCCGTCCGGTGTCGATGCCCAGTTTGGAAATTTGTTGTTCGGTCTGCGAGATGCGCGACCCCGCCGCCTCGGCGGTTTGCTGGGCGGCGCGGGTATAGGCCAGACGCAGGCGGTCGAGCGATTCTTCCAGTGCACGCACCTTGTCGCGCATGGCCTTGGTCTCGGTGGCGCCGGGTTGCGTGTCGTCGTCCAAGGCGGCGGCGATGCGGGTCTTCCTGCCGGTCGCGGCGGGCTTGGCCTTGTCCGTGGCCAAGCTGTCCGAGGATTCGGCCAGGGTGACCAGGTTGCCGTGCACCGAATCGACCTCGCGGGCAATCTCGGACACCATCTGCTCGGCGGCGGCCAGGCGGGTCTGGGCTGCGCGGTTGGCGGTCAGCAATTCGTCCAGCTCGCGTTCCTTCGCAGCCAGATGGGCGGGACGGACGGTCAGGACGGATGTGCTGATGGCAGCCCACATCGTCACGATGCCAGCCGTCGCCAGCAGCGCCAACTGGACCTTGCGGCTGATCGTGAACTGGACGGCGCGGCCATCGCGGCGGCGCGCAAAGACGTGCCAATCGGGCACCTGCCAAACGGGCAGCATGCTGATAAGCGTGCGCTTGATCTGTTTGGCCGTATTCCCCCCAAGGGATAGACCAGACTTCCTTTCCGCCAAGTGACCTCCCCTGCCTTTTGCGGACGTGCGGTATCTTTTGGCCGAGGGAGTGTAGCCGTCCGATGTGCGTTTGCCTACAGGCAATGATCTTAAACGATCGGTAAATTCGGAAACCTTGAACTGATCCGGTGGGATCAGCGGCCCTCGCGCCGCCATGCGGCCAGCAAGCCGCCGAGGACAAGGAGAATCAGGGCCAGAGCCGGGGTGAGCGGGATTTCCCGTACGCCGGTCACGGTGTGGTCGCCCCGCGCGACCAGGCCGATCCAGTCGCGACCTGCGGCAATGCGATCGGGACCAGTACGGCGGAGGTCAGGCATTCCTTCGGTAACGAAGCGCACCGACCCTCCGGTGGCCTCGGCCACCGGGGCCAGCCCCTCGGTGGTGGCGGTTACTTCGGCATTCTCCAGTGGCGCCAGACTGCCCGCTGCGGCGATGGCGGTGTGGCTGCCGTCTTCCACCTTCCACAGGCCAGGCTGGTCCACTGCCAGCGTGGCGGTGGCGCGGCCATCCTGGTGATCCTCGATTGGAGCCTGCAAGGTGGAGCCGTCAGGCCGGGTGATGGTGACGTCGGGCGGCGGCGGTTGTAGCGAGCGGCGCACCACATCGAGCTTGTCGCCGCGGATTTCGGCGGCCAGGGCTTCCTCTTCCAGCTCCGGCTCCTTCATCAGCCAGTGGGCGAGGCGGCGCAGCAATTCGTCATGGGGGCCGCCGCCCTCATAGCCGCGCGTCCACAGCCAGATGGTGTCGGACAACAATTGCGCCACGCGGCCCTCGCCCACCTTGTCGAGGATCAGCAGCGGGCGCCCCTCGAAGCCGGTCAGCACGGTGGTGCCACGCCGCTGGGTGACCGTCACCTGCCGCATCCATGATCCCCAGCTCGGCTCCTCGCCGCCGCCGGGCAGGGACGCGGTGACCGGGTGGCGTCTTCCCGTGTCGCTGATCTTAGGCTTGAGCGCCTGATTGATCAGCGTGCCCGTGGGCTCGGCGGGAAGGATGTCGCCGAGTGGCGAGTCGAACAACCCTCCCGGCTCGGCGAATTCAGGGCCCACGGCGGCCAGCAACGCGCCGCCCTTGCGCACGTACTCAGCCAAGGCATGGTAATAGGCGGTGGTCAACACGCCTCGCCGGCGGTAGCGGTCGAACACCACCAGATCGAAGTCGCTCAGCTTTTCCTCGAACAATTCGCGTACCGGGAAGGTGATCAATGCCAGTTCCCGGATCGGCGTGCGGTCGTCCTTCTCCGGCGGGCGCTGGATGGTGAAGTGAACCAAGTCGACCGCCGGGTCGGCCTTCAGCAAGTTGCGCCAGGTGCGCTCGCCGGCATGGGGCTCGCCCGAAATCAGCAGGACCTTCAGGCGGTCGCGCACGCCGGAAATGCCCAAGGCGGCGCGGTTGTTAAGCAATGTCAGCTCGCCCGGCGCCGCCTCGGCATCCAGTTCCACCACCGTTGTGCCGGCATGGCGCACGGGAATGTCGACCGAGGCCTCGCGGTTGGCGGGGAACGTGCCGGCCAGATAGGGCTGGCCATCCACCCGGATTGCGACCGTGACGTTGCCGCTGAACCCGGGCTCCTCGACCTTCAGCCCGACGGTGGCGGTCTTGCCCACCAGCGCATAGCCCGGCGACTTGGTCAGCACCAGCCGGCGGTCGCGCTCGCCTTTCGCTCCCGAGACCAGGGCATGAACCGGTGCGCCGAGCTCGGCGGCTATGTCGGCTGGGATGTCGTGGACGCGGCCATCGGTGATCATGATCACACCGGCCAGCCGGCGGCGCGGCACGTCGGCCAGGGCGTGGGTTGCGGCGGTGAACAGCCGGGTGCCTTCGTCGCCGCCGCCATTGGTCACCCGCTCTACCCGCACATCCAAATCGGGCTGGCGGGCCAGCCGCTCTGTGATTTGGGTCAGGGCTGCTTCGGTCTGGGCCGGGCGCTGGCCGATTTTCTGCGATGCCGATTCGTCGACCACTACCAGCGCTACGTCCGGCAGCGGGCGGCGTTCCTCGGTGACCAGCCGGGGATTGGCCAGCGCCAGCACCAGCACGGCCAGCGGGATCAACCGCAGCCATGCGCCGCGCGCCCGCCGTACCGCGGCCAGAGCCCATACGGCCAGGGCCAGCACCGCCAAACCGCCGAGGGCGGGCCACGGGATCAGCGGCGCGAAGCCGATGGCGGCAAGGGCGTTCATCGTCCAAGACGCTCCAGGATGGCCGGCAGGTGCACCTGGTCGGCCTTGTAATTGCCGGTCATGGCGTACATGACCAGATTCACGCCGAAGCGCATGGCCAGTTCGCGCTGGCGTTCGCCGCCGGGCACGGTGGCAAACAGGGCGCGGCCCTTATCGTCCACGGCCCAGGCGGCGGCCCAATCGGCGCCGCCCACCACCACCGGCGAAACGCCGTCATTGGCCGCACCCTGGCTGTCGGCCACCCATACGCCGCTGCCTTCGAAGCGGCCGGGCATCTCCTTGAGAAGATAGAACGACCGGGTCAGCACGTGCTCCTCGGTCACCGGGGCCAGCGGTGGGATGGCGAGCCCCTGGGTGATGGTCTTCAATTTGGCGGCATCGGTGCCGCCGGTGGCGTCGGCGCCAGCGCCGGTGTCGAATACGATCAGCCCGCCCGCCTTCATGTAGGCGTTCAGCTTTTCCGCCGCCTTGGCCGAC
>JAEZFE010000387.1 GCA_023437865.1 Pseudomonadota bacterium
GAACACGCCCTCGACGGCCTTCTCGGCGTCAGCCTTGGTCAGGCCAGAGAGCTCGGCAACGCGCGAAACCAGGTCTGCCTTGTTCATCGGTTTAGATTCCCCTGAAAGTGTGTAATCCGATCGGACCCATCCGTCGCCTCCCAATTGCCAGAGGCCCGAGCGCCCGTCAATGGCAGAAATGCTAGGCGTTCAGCGAAATCCCGTTTCCACCAACAGCCGGTGGAACTCGCGCAGGTGCTTCCGCCCTCCCCGGTTCGGGAATGCCGCCGAGGAATTTTTCCTCAAATTAGCGGCTCCCCCCAAACCAGCCTCAGCCCGCCAGGATCAACCGGTGCGCTGTTCCCCCGACGGGCGGGGAAACTGGCGCGTTGCCGGGCAGCACCAGCGAGAAGCGAGCCCCCCGGCCCAACGCCGATCTCAGCTCAATATGGCCACCCAGCAGGGTCACAAGGCGCCGGACGATCGCCAAACCCAAGCCGAGCCCTTGGCTGCGATCGCGATTGGCGTTGCCGACCTGATGAAACTCCTCGAACACCGCCTCGTGATTCTCGGGCGCAATGCCCATGCCGGTGTCGATCACCTCGATGCGGACCCCGTTGCCGGCGCGGCGGCACCCCAGCAGGATGCGACCGCTGGCGGTGTAGCGCAGCGCGTTCTCCAGCAGATTGCGCATCAGGCGCTCCAGCAAGGTGGGGTCGGTGACGATGCGCAGGGTGGTCGGCACCAGGCGCAACTCCAGCCCGCCATGAGCGGCGCGCACGCGGTATTCCTCGGCCAGCCGGCTCAGCAACTGCCCCAGATTGACATCCTCCGTTTCGGGAATTACCACGCCAGCATCCAACTTGGACATGTCCAGCAGGCTGTTGAGCAGCAGGCGCAGCGCGTCGAGCGCGTGCTCCATCTGGGTGGTTACCTTCTCCATGGGCGTGCCCGACAGGCGGATCTTCATGACCTCGATCAGCAGCAGCAGCGATTGCACCGGCTGGCGAAGATCGTGGCTGGCGGCGGCCAGGAACTTGGAGCGGGCCAGGCAGGCGCGCTCGGCCTCTCCCTTTGCTTCCAGCGCTTCATCGCGGACGGCCTTGAGTTGGGCCTCGGCCAGCTTGGCCGGCGAGATGTCGATATGCACGCCGAAGGCACTCAGCGCACGGCCGTCGCGGTCGTAGACCACGGTGCCGATACCGGCCAGCCAACGCTCGCGCCCGTCACGGCCAAGAATGCGAAACTCGGAGCGGTAGTTGACCTCGTGCTGGGCGACGGTCTGTTCCATCTCATGTGCGACCCGGTTGCGGTCGTCCGGATGGATTAACGCCAGCCACTCCTCCACCGTGCGGGCGGGTTGGCTGACACCGTACAGGCTCCTCTGCTCGGCCGACCACTCCACGCGCCCGCTGGGCGGATCCCAGTACCACGTTCCGGCATGGGCGGCCTTGAGGGCGAGGGCAAGCTTGTCATTGTTGACCCGCACCTCGCGCTCCAGCAATTCCTTGCGCCGCAGCACGGTAGTCGCCAGCACGCCGCCGGCCGTCACCAGCACCATGAACAAGACGGCGCGGTCAAAGCCCTTTTTCCAATTGGCAAGGACGTCGCTGTCGGCCAACCCCACCACGGCGTAGAGCGGGTAATGGCTGAGCCGGCGGAACGAGGTCGAGCGCAGGACACCGTCCACCGGCGAGATGCGGCGGTACGTTCCTTCGTTGATGCCCGCGGCAAAGGCTTGATCGATAGGGTCCGCTGAGATCTGCTTGTTGATGGCGGCCTCGGCGTCGGGATAGCGCACGACCGTCCGGTGGCTGAGGTCGCGCAGCGCCACTACCGCGCCCGAGGGCAGCAAAAGCGATTGGTAGAACGGCTGAAGGTATTCGGCTAGGCCCAGATTGGCCACCACCATGCCGGCGAAGGCGCCATCGGGTGCGCGCAGCGCACGGGCGACCTGGATGCCCCATTTGTTGGAAACGCGGCCCATGATCAGCTGCGACACCACCGGCGCGTCGGTACCCCGTTCGCGCAGGGTGCGGAAATAGTCGCGATCCGCCAGCACGCTGCCCGGCGGCGTACCCACGGTGTTGGCAAACACCCGGCCCTTGGCATCGGTTATCGACATCGAGACGATACCGTGGCCCTCACGCTGGAGATCGGCCAGCGCGGCTTCCAACTTCTGGCGGCGGCCCTCGGGCAACCGTCCATTGGCACTCAGATTGACCGCTTGCAGCTCCGCCGCGCCGACCATGACGGCCGCCTGACGCAGCAGGATGTTGGTGCGCTCGAACGAGCCGCTGGCCTGTTCCTCAACCAGCCGGACATAGGATGTCGCAAGCTGCTGGGCTTGCCGCTCAACCTCCTCCCGCGAGGTCCACAAATCGAAGGACACATAGGCGTCGAAGCTGAGGATGAACATCCACAGCAGCGCCACATGACGATAGGCCCCGATGCCGAACGACATAAAACCCCTGCCAGCAAGGAGGGCGTCCCAGCGCGCCCTCTACCACCTTCGGGCGATGGTAACTGGCCGAAAGGCCGGGGTCCACCCCCGCCGCGTCAGGCGCGGCGGGATTGGGACGGCGCGGGCAGTTCGATATTCACTTCCAAGACCGACAGGTGCTGTTCGCGGTCCAGCTTGACCTGAACGCGGTCCTCGTCGACCGAGACATATTTGCGGATCACCTCAATGATTTCGCGCTGCAACTGGGGCAGGAAATCGGCACCCTGGAGGCCGGCGCGCTCATGGGCCAGCAGGATCTGCAGGCGCTCACGGGCGGCGTCGGCGCTCTTCTTGGGTTGGCGGCCGAAGAAGCCGAAGAGGCTCATGCGCTCCTCCGCAGCAGGCGGTCGATCAAGCCGCGCTTGGGCGCCTTGGGGATGCTGACCGGAATATCCTCACCCAGCAGGCGGGCCACCGCTTCGGCATAGGCGCGCCCGGCCAGCGACTTCTCATCCAAGATCACCGGCTGGCCGATATTGGAGGCCTGCAGTACCGACGGACATTCGGGGATGATGCCGATCAGCGGCACCGCCAGGATGTCTTGGACATCCTCGACCTTCAGCATCTCGCCCTTTTCGACGCGCTCGCCATCATAGCGGGTCAGCAGCAGGTGCTGCGGCACGTCCTCACCCTGTTCGGCGCGGCGCGACTTGCTGGTCAGCAAGCCGATCATGCGGTCGGCATCGCGCACCGAGGAGACTTCGGGATTGGACACCACGATGGCTTCGTCGGCGTAATACATGGCCAGGAAGGCGCCGCGTTCGATGCCGGCGGGGCTGTCGCAGATGATGTAGTCGAACTCGGCCTTCAGTTCCTCGATGACGCGCTCCACCCCTTCCTGGGTCAGGGCGTCCTTGTCGCGGGTCTGCGAGGGGGGCAGCACGAACAGCTTGTCGAGACGCTTATCCTTGATCAGCGCCTGATGGAGCTTGGCGTCGCCGTTAATGACGTTGATGAAGTCATACACCACGCGGCGCTCGCAACCCATAATCAGGTCCAGGTTGCGCAGGCCCACGTCGAAATCGATGACGGCGGTCTTGAAGCCCTTGAGCGCCAGGCCGGCGGACAACGCCGCCGAGGTGGTGGTCTTGCCGACGCCGCCCTTGCCGGACGTGACAACGATGACTTTTGCCAAGAGGAACCCCTTTCTCTAGATCGCCTGTTGCACCAGAGCCTCGCCGTCGAGGCGGATCTGGGCCGGTTTGCCGATGAGGCCGGCATCAAGCTGTTCGCTCACCATGTAGATTCCGGCGACCGCCACCAGTTCGGCATCGAGCGAGCGGCAGAAGATGCGGGCCGATTTGTCGCCGCTCATGCCAGCCAGCGCGCGGCCGCGCAGCGGGCCCCAGACGTGGATGTGACCGTCGGCCAGCAATTCGGCGCCGTGGCTGACCGGGCCCAGCACGATCAGGTCACCCTTGTGGGCGTAGACCTGACGGCCCGAGCGCACCGGCTCGGAAATGATGCGGGTGCCGGAGGTGACCTTGTTGGCGGGCTCACGCGCCGCCTGGCTGGCATTGGCGGCATCGGTGGCGCGCCCGGCGGGAAAGGGCGGCAGCCCGGCGGCGGCGGCGGCGCGCTCCCATGCGGCGTTGGCGCGCTGGACGCCGACCGGATTGATCCCCAATTCCCGCAATTGCGCGCAGAACGCGGCCAAGTCTCCGGGCGGCTTGGTGCCGGTGGCCGACAGATCGAGGATGATGGGGGCACTGCGGTAGAACCCCGGTGCCAGCGACAGCATGGTCTTGAGCCGCGGCATGAATTCAGGATCGGCGGGATTGACCAGCTTGAGCGTCAGCAGCGTCAGCGACGCCGCGCGCAGCTGAAACGGCGCCTGCTCTTCGGTAATGCTGGTCACATGCCGCGCGGCTTGCTCGTCGATGCCCATGTCCGCTCCTGCCCTGGGGGCCGGACCTTGCCCGAGGGTGCGCACAAAAGCAAGAGTCAAGCGCGAAGACGGTGTATGCAGGCCGGCGCAAGCTCAACC
>JAEZFE010000393.1 GCA_023437865.1 Pseudomonadota bacterium
CAATTGGCGCACCTCGGCGCCGGAGTAGCCGCTGATCACCAGATTGACGCCGAAGGCCAGGAACTGGTCCTGCTTCTTCAGGCTCTTGGTGTCAGATTCCAGCGCTTGCAGCCCGGTTTTCTGCACCATGTAGCCCCAGCGGATGACGCGGGCGACCTCGTTGGTCAGCATGTGCCGGCCGATGCGGGGCGAGAAGAAGATGGCGCGGATCAGCCCCAGCGCCTGGATGACGTAACGGGCCTCGAAAGCGGTGAACGAGGCGGCCAGCGTACCGCCCACGACCATGACGAAACCCGTCAGGTGCAGAAAGACCAGATAGTTGCTAGTCGATTCGACAATGGCGGCAATGAACAGGGCGAGCGCGAGTAAAAACCCGAAAATGGTCGGTAACGACATGGCCCTGTTCCCCCACGGTCTGCCCTTCTGGCGCCTGTGTGCATTTTGTGCCAAATGGGCCACAGGAGCAATACATTCGGGTGAAAATCCCATCGCCCGCGCTTGCGCATGTCAAAGGTTCCCGTAGACTGCGGGACCTGAACAGCTAGAGGAATGGCGATGGTGATTTCCGCGCCCAGCGCGGTTTACGGCGCGTTGCTTGGCAGCGTAGTGCTTGTGGCGGCCATGGCCTTCGTCGGCCGTTCGCCGGCGGCACCGCGCGGCCTGATGCTGTTCGCCTTCGCCTTCGCCTTGCACGTGGCCCGCTATCTGCTGCTGCTGACCGAGCCCGTGGTCGGACCGCTGGTCAGCGCGGTTCTGGCGGAATGCGCCCATGCCGCATCGGGTGTGATCATGCTGGCGGCCACTCTGATCGAATTCAAGCGGGTACCGCCTCGGCGCACCCTCATGGCTCTGTGGCTGGGAATGGCCGCCGCCATAGCCGCCGGCGTTCCGCTGATGGGCGACGGGGTGGTGGCGGTGCCGGTAGGACTGTTCGTCGGCGCATCCATGATCGCTGCCGCTGCCGCTTTCCTGCAGCGCGCCCGCAAGGCGCCGGGTGCGGGGTACCGGGCGGTGGCGCTGCTGCTGGCGCTGTGGGCCCTGCACAAATGGGAATCGCCGTGGCTGTTGCCGGTGGATTGGCTGCAGCCCTATGTGTTCGTCGTCTCCGAAGCGCTGGCCATCGGCCTGGGCATCGCGCTTTTGCTGGCATCGGACCGCGAGCGCCGCTACGCCGAGTTGGAGGTCCGCCGCCGCGCCGAGGGCCTGCTGCGGCTTCAGGGCGAGGCCATCGAGGCCACCGCCAACGCCATTTTCATCACTGACCGTTCTGGCCGCATCGAATGGAGCAACGCGGCCTTCACCCGCCTGTCGGGCTGGAGCGCCGACGAGGCGCGCCGCCGTGGCGCCCGGCGCCTGCTGATGGGTAAGGAGCGCGACCGCCGCATGCAGGAGGCCATGGAGCAGGGCCGCGCGTGGCGGGGCGAGCTGAGCCTGCGACGCAAGGACGGCACGCTCTATATCGTCGACCAGACTGTCACCCCCATTTCCGACGACAAGGGGCGTATTGCCCATTATGTGGTGGTGCAGGAGGACGTGACCGAACGCCGTCAGGCCGAGGAGCGCATCCGCTTCCTGTCCAACCACGACGCGCTGACCGCGCTGCCCAACCGCCTGCTGTTCCGCGAACTCTTGCAGCGCGCGGTGGCGCGTGCCAAGGCCGAGCGAGGCGGCCTTGGTCTGCTGTTTCTCGATCTTGACGATTTCAGCCATTACAACGACGTGCTCGGCCATGACGGCGGCGACCGGCTGCTGCTGATGGTGGTCGAGCGCCTGATGGCGGCGGGCAGGGGAGTGGAAGCACTGGGCCGGGTGGGTGGCGACGAGTTTGCCGTCATCGTCGAGGGTGGGGCCGAGGAAGCCGCCGGCATGGCCCAGACACTGCTCGACGCCGTGCTCAAGCCGATGGACCTGGACGGCAACGAGGTGCAACTGGGCGCCAGCGTCGGCATTGCGCTCTATCCGGTGGATGGCGGCGACGCCGAAACCCTGATGAAGAATGCCGACGTGGCCATGTACCGGGCCATTCATCATGAAGGCAATTGCTATCAGTTTTTCGCCCCGGCCATGGATTCCGAACTGGCCGCCCGCCGCCGCATGGAAGGCGACCTGCGGCGTGCGGCCCTGCGCGGCGAACTGGTTCTGCACTATCAGCCCATCGTACGGGTGGTGGACCGCAGCATCATCGGGTTGGAGGCGCTTGTCCGCTGGAACCACCCCGAGGATGGTCTGGTGCCGCCCAGCCGCTTCATCCCGCTGGCCGAGGAAAACGGGCTGATCGCCCCCATCGGCGAATGGGTGCTGACAGAAGCGTGCCGCCAGGCCCGCGCCTGGGCTGATGCCGGCCTGCCGCCGGTGCCGATCGCCGTCAACCTCTCGGCCGTTCAGATGAAGCGCCAGGATTTGCCCATGATGGTGCGGCGCATCCTGACCGAAGCGCGCCTGCCGCCTGGTCGGCTGGAGCTTGAGCTGACCGAGACCGCCATGATGGATGATCCCGAAGCGGCGCGCCGCATCCTGGCCGACGTGCAGGCCATGGGGCTGGACCTGTCGGTGGACGATTTCGGCACCGGCTATTCCTCGCTGGGCCGGCTTAAGCG
>JAEZFE010000400.1 GCA_023437865.1 Pseudomonadota bacterium
ATCGTTGCCACCGCATGGTCGTCGGCCAGCGCGCATTACAAGCGCGGCACGGTGGACCGTGAGTTCCTCAAAGGCTTCGGTCCGTTCGTGATCGTCGGCGTGCTGCTGGGCTCGGCCATCGCGTCCACGGTCAAGGGGCCGGTTCTGACCTCGGTGTTCGCTGTGGTCGCTATGGTGGTGGCCGCTCAGATGGCCTTTGGCAACCCGCATTGGAAGCTGGGTGAGACCCTGCCCAAGGGCGGCCTGCGCGCCGCCATCGGCACCGCCATCGGTGCGCTGTCGTCTATGATGGGGATTGGCGGCGGCAGCCTGATCGTGCCGACGATGACCATGTACGGCGCCCCGGTCCACCGCGCGGTGGGCACGGCGGCGGCCACCGGCTTCATCATCGGCGTGCCCGGCACCATCGGCTTCGTTGTCGGCGGCCTCGGCGCCTCGAACCTGCCGCCCGGCTCGGTGGGTTTTGTCAGTCTCATCGGCCTGGCGCTGGTGGCCCCCACCTCGGTGCTGTGCGCGCCCCTCGGCGCCAAGCTGGCGCACCGCCTGAACACGGTGGTGCTCAAGCGCGTGTTCGCGATGTTTCTGGGGTTCACTTCGTTCAGGATGTTCTGGTCGATCCTGACCTAGTTCGGCGCCCTCAGGCGCCGGGAGCGTGCCTCCGGCACGCTGGGCTTACGCGCGGCAGTGCACCGTGAACGTAGGCGGCCCTCCGCTTTCCGGCGGGGATGACGGCCAAGTAATGCCCGTGCGGGCAGCGGAAGGCGCCTGACCGTTTGAGTTGGGCGTTCGCCCGCCCCGCCACAAGGGGAAATCAGCCCAGCAATTCCGCCGGTGCGCGGAAGGTGAAGTTCGCCGGGGCAGCCTTGACCGCATCACGCGCGCGGTGCAGCCGGCGCAGCAGGTCGGCGGGCAGCTTGTCCTCGCCGCCGGCGGCGCGGGCGATCTCGATCAGCGAGGGCACACCCTTCTCGCCGCCGGTGATCTGGCCGCCGCCGCGCTCGGCGGCATCCACCAGAGTGTTGATCAGCACCTTCTTGGCGGCCAGCACCACTGTGCGCGCATCATCGACCGCCGCCTCGGCACCTTCGGGGGCGAAAATGGTGACGCGGTGGTGCGGGTCGATGCCCTGGGGCCACAGATGGCCATAGGCCACCAATTCCACCTGCACCCCGTCGGCCATCTCGCCCGCCAATTCCTTGATGGCGGAACGGTAATCGGCGTAGGCGGTCAGCACGTCCGAGATGGCGCCGGTATCGGCGGGGGCCACCAGATTGACGTCGGTGGAGGTGGACCATGGCTTCAGCTTGCCCTCGACCTTCACGCGCGCCTTGGTGCGGGCCATGTCGGGGGCCCCTTCGCGGATGGCGCGGAACGTCTCCATCTCCGAGCCCGACGAGAAGCCGACGCCGTATTCGATCATCACGCCGCCGATGGTCTCGGTCTCGGGGTCCATCAGGCTGAACAGCACGTCGTCCACCGATTGCTCGGACCAGCCGGTGATGCAGGCCAGCATGTCGGCGCCGGCGTACTCGCAAGATTGCAGCAGGCCCTGAGCCTTGGTGCGCGCGGGTTCGGGGGCGTGTTCGACGAAGGCTTCCAGCGAATCGCGGCTGACCAGCTCGACGCCGTTCAACACGGTATCGCCATTACCCAGGCGCCCGCCGGCGCCCGGCAGGTTGATGTGGGTCCACGGCTGAAGATAGGAGAGCAGCCCGGCGACTGAATCCACGTCCGAGCCCTGTACCGGCAGCACCAGGCCAAATTCCGACGGCGGCACCTCGTAAAAGCGGAACATTGCCGCTGCCACCATGCCGGTCCAGCCTTGCAGGCCTTCCACGATGTCCAGATCGTCGCCCGACAGCACGCGCGGCTCGCCGCCATCGGCCAGCACCACCGCTTCCAGAGTGGAGGACGGCCGCAGGCGCAGCGGACCCATGGCTCCGGTGGCCACCACGCCGCCCACATAGGCCGAACCGATGGAGGTCAGATCCACCAACACCCGCGCAGTGGGGCTGACATGCTCCGCCAGGGCGGCGTTGATCTGGGTAAAGGTCAATCCGGCACCCGCGGCGATCAGGCCGGCGGCGGGACGGATGGCGATCTGGTGGGTCAGCAAGTGCTCGGGCGGGGTGTCGTCGTCCACCCGCTCGGGGGTCAGGGCGCCCTTGGGGCGGATGGCGACCACGCCGTTGAAGCCGGCGACGCCGTCTTTCTTGTATTCGTAAGAGCCGATGGCGCTGGTCAGGCCGCCGGTGGGCATGACCGCGAAGCCCTGCGCCACCGCCTGGGCGACGGCGCCGCAAATATCGGCGGTGACCAGGACGAGCGCATCCAGCGCACGGCCGCCGTCATCGGTGAGTTCGGCGTGCGGCAGGGTGGCGAAATCGACGGGGGACGCGGCTACCGAGGTCATGGTCCCTGAGAAATCGGCTCGGGTCGGGAAAGAGGCGCGGACCATACCATCATCTGCGCGCAGGAATAAACCATTCAATGGAGGCTGCCACGGCGATGGGTGCCATGCGCGGCCGGCGTTCTCTCGGCAGGCATGTACAGCACTGGGGGTGCGTGCTACTTTGGGTTGGTGTCGTTTGCTGGGGGTGGCGATGATCGAGTGTGGGCGCGGGCGCCGTACGTCCATTTGGGACGCGGGCATGACACCGGCGGAATTGGTCGAGGAGGAGCTGCGCCATATCAAGTCGGAATCCGATCCCGGCGATCTGCGTGGCCTTGCCTTCTCGGGCGGCGGCATCCGTTCCGCCTCGTTCTGCCTGGGTGTCGCACAGGCGCTGGAGGAGGGGCTTAAGGATAGGGGCTTGGAGAGCTTCGAGTATCTCTCCACCGTTTCCGGCGGTGGCTATACCGGTGCGGCCCTCACTTGGCTCAGGCACCAGCAGGAGACCAAGGCCCAAGGGTACGAGAACGGCGAGAAGGTCGAGAGGACCGCCGAGGATTGGGCCGACAGCATCCGCAGGCGCCCGAATCCTCCAGTCATTCCCGGCGGGTCGAAATTCGCCGCGTTGCTGGAGCGCTTTTCCGACTTCATCCGCTCGCGGGGCAATTATCTGGACCCGAACAAGCGCCTGAACGACCTGTCGCTGGTCGGCGTGGTCCTTCGCACCATGGTGATCCACCTGACGGTGTATGGTGGTCTGGCGGTGGTGGGCCTGTTCCTGCTGCGGCGCCAGCCACCGGCCTGGCTCGGCCTGCCCGATCACCCCCATGCGCTCTTCGTGCTGTTGCTGATGGGCGCGGCTGCTCTGCTGGCGGCCTTGGGCGTGTCGTCCTTGCTCTATGCGCTGTTTACCGCCAGCCGATCGCCGGCGTTGTCGCGCTACCGCATGCGCACGGCGTTCCAGCAGGTGTTGGGGGTGGTGCTGGGCTGGACGATCGTGATGGCGCTCATCGGTTCGGTGCCGTTCGTGCACGATTTGCTGGACCAGGAGGTAAGCCAATTGTGGGCCAAGGGGGTGGCAGGCATCCTTGGCGCGCTGATCGGCGGCGCCCAGGCGGTGGCCCAGTTCTTCAAGGCTCAGGCAGGCCGCGAGAAGGGCGGCTGGCTGACCTCGGACGCCGGGGTGTGGGTGTCGGCGCTGGCCGGTGTGTACGGCCTGTTGCTGTTGGCCGATTGGGCCGCGTCGGCGGTGCAATGGCCGCAGGTCGCGGGTCTGGCCGTAGTGGTGGCTGCGGTTGGCGCGGTCACCAACATCAACATGGTGACGCCCCATCGCATGTACCGGGACCGGTTGATGGAGGCCTTTCTGCCCGATCCGGCGGCCATGCTGCAAAAGACCTCGGTGCCGGCCCGCCTTGCCGATACGGCGCCGCTTGCGGCCATGTGCAAGGACAAGGCGCCGCTGCACCTGATCAACGCCAACCTGATCCTGGTGGATTCGGCCAACACCCTCTATCGCGGTCGGGGCGGCGACAATTTCGTGCTCAGCCCGGTCCGTTGCGGCGGTGACGCCGTCGGCTGGGCCGAAGCCGTTGGCTTTCTCGGTGCGCCGGAGGACAAGGACCCGCTAACTCTGGCGACGGCCATGGCCATCTCGGGCGCGGCGGTCAACGGTCATAGCGGCAGTGCCGGCCAGGGCCCCATGCGCAATGCGCTGGTGTCCATGCTGATGACGATGTTCGGCATGCAATTGGGCTACTGGGTCGGGCGCCATGGCTGCCATAAGCGCCATCCGAACTTCTTTCAGCCCGGGTTCAATTCGCTGTTCGGTATTCGCTTCCGGGCGCGCTCGGCCTTTCTGCAGTTGTCGGACGGCGGCCATTTCGAAAATTTGGCAATCTACGAACTGATCCGCCGCCGGGTCAGAACCATCGTGGTGGCCGATGCCGGCGCCGATCCCCAATACCAGTTCGGCGATTTGGGCAACGCTGTCGAAAAAGCCTTTGCTGATTTCGGCGCCGTCGTGGATTTCGGCAACGCGCTGCCTGAGCTCGTGCCTGTGGATGCGGACGGCAATCGCGATCCCCGAGCGGGCTTGGCGCCACGGGGCTGGGTCAAGGGTAGTGTGTCGTTCTCGGACGGCCAGGGCGGCACGTCGTTCACCGCCGACCTCTATTACATCAAGGCCACGATCAGCGGGGATCTGCCGGCGTCGATCATCGCCTACAAGGCGGCAAACCCCGACTTTCCGCACCAGAGCACCAGCGATCAATTCTTCGACGAACCGCAATTGGAAGCCTATCGCCGGCTGGGTTACGAGCTGG
>JAEZFE010000414.1 GCA_023437865.1 Pseudomonadota bacterium
CAAAGCGCCCGTGGCGCCCTGGATCAGGCGAGTGCCCTCACCCAGTGGGACGGGAATGACGAACAACCTCAGGCGATCCACCATTCGCCGTTCGAGGAATACCCGGGCGCTTCCGGCACCGCCCACCAGCCATACGTCTCCCTCCACCTCCGCTACCAAGGCGGCGACGTCGTCGCCTTGCCATGCTTCCACGCCTCGTGCTGCATCGGCGATTGGCTGGCTGGTCATCACGACCACGCGCTTAGCCGAATACGGCCATGGGCCGAAGGTTAACGTCTGCTCGTATGTAACCCGGCCCATGGTCAGGGTGGCTGGCAATATAGGACCAGCCGCACCTCAGACGTTCCGGTGTACTGCCAGCCCTGCCGGAGCTTGGCAGGAGGGCATCATCTCGATGCGGTTGATGTTGACGTGGGCGGGCAGGGTGGTGGCCCACAGCACGGCCTCGGCAACATCCTCGGAGGTCAGCGGTTCGGTACCGGCATAGACCTTCGCAGCCGCCTCGGCATCGCCGTTGAAACGCACCACGGAGAACTCAGAACCACCGCATAGGCCCGGCTCGACGTTGGTCACACGCACGTTGGTTTTCACGAGATCCGAAATCAGGTTCAGCGAGAACTGGCTGACCGCCGCCTTGGTGGCGCCGTAGATCGTGGAGCCCGGGTAGGGGTAGGAGCCTGCAGTAGAGGCGATATTGACCACGTGCCCACGATTGCGCGCCACCATGCCCGGCAGCACCGCATGCGTGACGTACATCAGCCCCTTGAGATTTGTGTCAACCATCACGTCCCAATTGTCCACGCTGGCCTCCTGTGCTGGCTCCAAGCCCAGCGCAAGGCCGGCATTATTGACCAGAACGTCGACGGCGGCGAACTCCTCCGGCAGTCCGCTCACTGCGGCACACACTGCCTCGCGCTCGCGTACATCCAGGGTCAGTGCATGAACCGGTACGCCTAACTCGGCCTTCAAACTCTTCAGCCGTTCGGTGCGACGGCCTGACAATACCAAGCGGGCACCGAGCGCAGCATAGCGGCGGGCAATGGCGGCGCCAAATCCGGCGGTAGCGCCGGTAATGAAGACCGTGCGTTGGGTCCAGTCGATCATAAAACGGGGCTCCTAGAGAGGGCGTTGCGGATCTGGAACGCGGGCAATCACCAAGTTTGGTGTTGGCGACAGAGCATTCTCGATATTCCAGATATAGACCTTCGATTGCCCAAAGGGGCGTACTTCGGTGGCGTTGTGGCGGATTACCGCGGCATCGGTCGTGATGCGGAATTCGCCCTTCATCGAGATGCCCAGTTCAGCCATGCGCTGGGCATCCGAGGATTTTACGCCGTTTCCGGCTACGACGATGGTGCCGTCTTCGTTGGATTTCAGCGCCAGCATGCGGGCGTCCCGACGAATGAGAGCGGTGAGCTGAACCTGGCCGAGCCGCCCCACGCGCTCGTACTTGACGTGAAAGGTACCCTTGCCCACGCGCTTGATGTCTTTGATGGCAGGATCGCGCACCAAATCCTTGTAAATGTTCTGGTTCCGCGCTTCCTCGTTCTCGGCGGTAATCTTCCCGCCGGCGTAGTCGTGCAGGATCGGCGCGTAAATGAGGTCTCCTTCGTAATTGAGAGCCCAGTCGCCGTATTTAGAGAGTCGCAACTCGGATTTGAATTTATCGGGGATGTAGCACGACGAGAGGGCGAAAGTGAGGGCGAGAACTGTCATTATCCTCGTTAAGGCGGCCCTGGTCATACTCCGCAATCCCCTTTGCGCTCGTTCATCTTCGCCTCGACCCACAATTCCTCCATCTCCTCGAGCGTCGCTCCATCAGGCGAGCGTCCTGCGGCGGCGAGGGAAGCTTCGATATGGCGGAAGCGTCGGTCGAATTTTGCATTGGCGCGTTTTAACGCGCGCTCAGGATCGATTTTGAGCTTGCGGGCGAGGTTGACGCAAGCGAAGAGAACGTCTCCCATCTCATCCTCAAGCCGGTCATAGGGGGCATCGATGTCGATTTCGTGTTTGATTTCCGCGACTTCCTCCGCAATCTTCGACAGAACATCAGTGGGGGCGGCCCAGTCGAATCCAACCCTGGCCGCACGGTTCTGAAGTTTCAGGGCGCGGGTCGTCGCAGGGAGCGCACGCGCAACGCCGTCCAGCACGCTTTCATGTCCTTTGGCGGCACGTTCCTCCGCCTTAGTCGCTTCCCACTGTACGGTCTGCGTCTCGGAGTCACGGGTCTCGGCGGCGCCAAAGACATGGGGATGACGGCGGACCATCTTCTCGGCGATCGCCATGGCCACGTCATCGAAGGCGAAGGAGCCTTGATCCTGCGCCATCTGAGAATGAAAGACCACCTGGAAGAGTAGGTCGCCAAGTTCGTCCTTCAACGCCGCCATGTCTCCATGGTCGATGGCGTCCGCAACCTCATAGGCCTCCTCGATGGTGTACGGCGCAATGGAGGCAAAGGTTTGTTCCAAGTCCCAGGCGCAGCCACGCTGCGGATCACGCAGCGTGGACATGATATCGAGCAGGCGGTCGATGGGGCGCACAGGAAACTCCAAGAGAGGCAGGGTCGGATACAAGGGGGACGGCATTTATCGCATGCCAGATTGTCGCATAATGCGTATTATGGGTTTGAAAAAAGGCAGCCTTTGGAGCCATTCCGCCGACATAGCATCCATGCCGTGGTTTGCCAATGGCGCACACCTCGGTTATATGCAGCGGATGTTTCTCGATCTTCAAACTCTCCACCACGCCGCCACGCTTCTCGATACACTGGGCGTCATCGTCTTTGCTATCACCGGCGCGCTTGTCGCGGCGCGCAGGCAGATGGACCCGGTTGGCTTCATTGTTGTCGGCACCGCCACCGCTATTGGCGGCGGCACGCTGCGGGATCTGGTGCTGGGCGTGAGGCCGGTGTTCTGGGTGACCGATCAGACCGTGCTAGTGATCAGCATGTTAGCGGCGCTGGGGACATTCTGGGCAGCCCGCTCGGTCTCCAAGATCTATCGGCTGCTGCTGTGGTTGGATGCCGTCGGTATGGCCGTGTTCGCGGTTGCCGGCACCCAAAAAGCCGCAGATCTGGGCGCCGCGCCGGTCGTCTGCGTCCTCATGGGCGTCATGACGGCCAGCTTCGGCGGCCTGATTCGGGACATCTTGTGCGGCGAGACGCCATTGCTCTTCCATAAGGAAATCTACGCTACTGCGGCGCTGATCGGAGCCGGGTTGTGGCTCATCCTCGGTACCATTCCGGCCTTGACGCCCGAATTGCGGGCGATCCTGGGGTTTTCAGCGGCCTTCGGTGTGCGCGCCGCTGCCATCCTGTGGGAAATAAGCCTGCCGCGCTATCGGCAGGTCCACTAGATGGAAATCTGCAGCCCGTCATGGGCGGGCTGCACATGGGCCGGCAGGCTCACCTTCAGCGCTTCGTAGTCGAAGGACGGCGTCATGTGGGTCAGCCACGCACGCCGTGGCTTCAGACGCTCGATCCAGGCCAGGACCTTGTCGAGATGGGCGTGGGTTGGATGCGGATCAAAGCTCAAACAGCCCACCAGCCAAGTATCGATCCCCGCCAGCGCTTCGAACGAGCCCTCCGGTAGGTTGACGACGTCGGTTGAATAGGCGAATTTACCGAAGCGGAAGCCCAGTGTGCGGCAATAGCCGTGGTCCTGGTCGTACGGCGTCACCTCTAAACTGCCCACCCGAAACGGCCCGGAGATTTCTACCGGTACCAGCATGGGCTTGTAGATGGTCTGGCCGTCTTCCACCGCACCAAGCACGTAAGGAAAGCGCGCCTGAATGCTGGCCATGGTTTCAGCCGATGCAAAAATTGGCAGCGGCGCTTGCATCGCACGGTTGACTTCCCGCAGGTCGTCAATGCCGTGCAGATGATCGGCATGGTCATGGGTGTACAGAACTGCATCCAGATGCCGTACGCCGGCCTCCAACAACTGTTCGCGGCAGTCCGGGGACGTATCGACCAGCACGCGGGTTGCTGCGTCTTCCACGAGAATAGATGGGCGGCGGCGGCGGTTCCTGGGATCGGCGGGGTCGCATGCCCCCCAACCACGGCTGATCGACGGGCAACCGCCCGCCGCGCCGCTTCCCAGGATGGTTACCTTCATCGCTCCACCTTATTGAAAAGCCGCAGGAAATTGGCTGTGGTGGCTTCGGCCAATTCAGCCGGCGAAAGGCCCTTGAGCTCTGCCACCTTGGCCGCGGTATGGGCAACGTAGGCCGGCTCGTTACGCTTGCCACGAAATGGGATCGGCGCCAGAAACGGGCAGTCGGTTTCCACCAGCAGACGGTCCAGCGGAACGCCCTTCACCGTCTCTTGCAAGGCCTCGGCCTTCTTGAAGGTCACGATGCCAGAAATGGAAATATAAAGCCCCATTTCCACAGCTTTCGCAGCGAGCTCCTGGCTAGAACTAAAGCAGTGGATCAGCCCGGTGAAAGCCCCCTTCCCCATCTCCTCGGCCAGGATGCCGATAGTGTCCTCGTCTGCATCGCGGGTATGGACGATTACCGGCAGGCCGGATTGTCGGGCAGCCGCAATGTGCGCCCGAAAGGAATCGCGCTGCTGTTCGCGCGGGCTCTTGTCGTAGTAGTAATCCAGGCCTGTCTCGCCGAAGCCTACCACTTTGGGATGGGTGGCCAGTTCCACCAACCTCCCGGTTTCGGCCAAGGGTTCGGTCCCCGCCTCATGCGGGTGGATACCCACGGTGCAATAGACGTCGGGAAACCGTTCCGCCACCGCTAGCACCCGCTCGAACCGGGTCAGGTGCGTGTTGATGGTCAGGAACAGGCCGACCCCGCCGTCGCGGGCGCGCTGGACAACGTCGTTCAGTTCGTCCGCGAAATCGGGAAAGTCCAGATGGCAGTGGCTATCCACCAGCATCAGGAAGCCGCCTCCTCTTCCACGAAGCGCGGGAACACGCCCTGGGGCACCGGCAACGGGGTGCCGGGCTTGAGCGCGTGGTGCGAGCCGCAATGGACGAAGGTGCGGGCCTCAGGAGCCACGGCCAGCTGGTCGAGCAGCTTGGCTGAGCTGTCGGGCATGAAGGGCTGGCTCATCAGCGCCAAGTTGCGCACGGTTTCGGCCAGCACCCACAGCACCGTGCCCATGCGCTCGGGATCGGTCTTCTTGAGCGCCCAAGGCGCCTGGCGGTCCACGTAACCGTTGGCGGCGCGCACGACCACCCAGATGGCCTCCAGGGCCTCGTGGAACATCTGGCGGTCGATGGCGTCGCGCACCTTGGGCAGCAGGCCATGCGCAGCGTCCAGCATCTCGCGGTCGTCCTCGTTGGGGACGCCGTGATTGGGAACCGCGTTGCCGCAATTCTTGGCGATCATGGACAGCGACCGCTGGGCCAAGTTGCCGTAATCGTTGGCCAGTTCCGAATTCATGCGCATCATCATGGCGCGGTGGCTGTAGTCGCCGTCATTGCCGAACGGCACCTCGCGCAGCATGAAGTAGCGCACCTGGTCCAGGCCGTATTTCTCGATCAGCCCGATGGGGTCGATGACGTTGCCCACCGATTTCGAGATCTTCTGGCCCTCGTTGGTCCACCAGCCATGGGCGAACACGCGCTTGGGCGGCTGCAGGCCAGCAGCCATCAGGAATGCCGGCCAGTAGACGGTATGGAAGCGCAGGATGTCCTTGCCCACCATGTGCAAATCTGCCGGCCAGTACTTGGCGTAGTCGCCGTCCTGCTCGGGGTAGCCCACGGCGGTGATGTAGTTGGGCAGCGCGTCGAGCCAGACATACATCACATGGGCGTCGTCACCCGGCACTGCGATCCCCCATTTGAAGCTGGTCCGTGACACCGAAAGGTCCTGCAACCCACCCTTCACGAAGCTAATGACCTCGTTGCGGCGGGAGTTCGGAGCGATGCAATCCGGATTAGCATCGTAGAAGGCCAACAGCTTGTCCTCCCAGGCCGACAGCCGGAAGAAATAGCTGGGTTCCTTGACCCACTCGACGGGGGCGCCGGTGGGCGCCAGCTTGGTTTCGTTCGGACCCGAAACGAGCTCGTCCTCGCCGTAGAAAGCCTCATCGCGGACAGAATACCAGCCCTCATAGTGGCCGAGATAGATATCTCCAGAGTCCACCAGCTTGTTCCACAGCGCCTGGGTCGCCTTAACGTGGCGGGCCTCGGTCGTGCGGATGAAGTCGTCATTCGATACGTTCAGGCGGGCGGCCAGATCGCGGAAATTGGCCGAATTCATATCGGCCAGCGCCTGGGGCGTCATGCCGAAGGTCTCGGCCGATTTCTCGACTTTCTGGCCGTGCTCGTCGGTGCCCGTCAGAAACCTGACGTCGTAGCCATCCAGCCGCTTGAACCGGGCCAGCACGTCGCAGGCCAGCGTGGTGTAGGCGTGACCGATATGGGGCTTGTCGTTAACGTAATAGATCGGCGTGGTGACGTAAAAGGTGTTGGCCCCACTCATGGTCCTCTCCTTGGTATTCTTTCTTGAGAGCTGTTGGCTCACGGCCCGGGATCAAGCCCGGGCAAGCCGTTCGACCGCCAGGAACGCCGTCAGCATCGCCTGCTTACGGTCTAGGTTGACCGCGTCAGTGCGGGCGAAGAGGCCCGAGACTTTTTCCCACACCTCAAGCCAGCGTTCAAGATCGGCAGCGGCGAGCAGGCGGCTCATCAGTTGAGCCTCGCCGGGCACGACTTCGTGCATCCCCCTGCCCTCGCGCCCGCCAGCGCGGATCAGGCGGGCCAACCACCAAATCATCAGCTCGGTGACGGTGCGCCAAGCGGCATCTTGGTCGGCACGCGCCACCCGGTCGGCGAAGGTGTGAAGCGCCGGGACGTTCAGCTTGGGCAGGGCCGACAGCAAACCCATCAGATCCCGGTACAGGTCCAGCCCGCCCTCATTCGCCAGCGCCATGGCCCTACCGATACTGCCCTCACCCAGCCGCGCCAATGCCGTGACATCATCGCCTGGCAAGTCGGGCCGCCCGTCAGCCAGCAATTGGGCAACCGTTGCTTCGGGCAGCGGGTTCAGGGTCAGCCGCCGACAGCGCGAGCGGATTGTGGGCAGCAGCCGCCCCGGGCTATGGGAGATGAGCAACATCAAAGCGTTGCGCGGCGGTTCTTCCAGTACTTTCAGCACCGCGTTGGCGGCGTTGCGGTTCATTTCATCGGCGGCATCAATGATGACCACCCGCCAGCCGCCTTCCGCCGGGGTCAGCGCCATGAAGCCGCCGATGCCGCGCACGTCATCGATGACGATTTCAGTCTTCAGCTTGGTCTTCTTGTCATCTGACCATCCGCGCGCGACCACCTTGAGGTCGGCATGACCGCCCGCCGAGATGCGCCGGAACACTGGGTGATCGAGTGGGATTTCCAGGCTCTCCAGCGCCCCACCGAACAGTCCACCACCCCCACCGCCGCCGGCCAGAACAAAGCGGGCGATCCGGTAGGCCAGCGTCGCCTTGCCGATGCCTTTGGGCCCCGACAACAGCCAAGCATGGGCCAGCCGGCCTGAATTCCAGGCGTCAAGGAAGGTACGCTCGGCAGCTTGATGGGCTGTTATATGAGGATTGTCGCGGGGCTCGACGGTTTCGGTCATAGATCAGGCTCATCTCAAAAGAAAGGGATGGCGGCCTTCTCAAAACCCCTGCAGATCGGCACCAAATACTCGGCGATAGTGCACGCGCAAAGGCTCTTCCAAATGGGGGAAATGAACGATCAGTGCTTGGACGGCCTGGACCAAAGTCCCTTGCACAGACCCCGAGGCATCAATTCCGACATATCGGCCACCCTTGGCAACTCTGCTTTCATAAATTCGGTGTGCGTGCTCTAGGGTGTCCACTTCCTCGAAAGTGGACTTCTCCGGCCGATTTTCCTGTATCCGCTTTAGCCCTGTCTCAACCGGACAGCGGAGAATGAAGGTGATGTCAGGGAGCAGAAGATCTGGTTCGAAGGCCTTAAACATTACCTCCGCTTCGCTCTCATCACGGGCCTGAAATGCCAAGGTCGAGTCGACATATCGATCGCAAATGACAACCCTCCCCTCTTCGAGCCGAGGGCGAATGCCATTCGCTATATGCTGGACACGATCTTTATGGAAATATTCGATCTCAGTCTCGCGCGGGAGGCGTCCCTCGGTTGCCGAGAGCCTTAGGCGCCTTCCCCACTCGGAGTCAGCTGTCGGCTCCTTTGTGAGCTCCGGATCGTAGTCCGCCAGCAAGGCACATAGATGTAGCGACAGGGTAGTCTTCCCTG
>JAEZFE010000513.1 GCA_023437865.1 Pseudomonadota bacterium
CACCAATTGCTCGCGCATGATGCGGCGGACGTCGTCATTGTCCTCGGCCACCAGCGCGAGTTGGCCAGCGGAGTGGAACTCGCCCGCCGTCTCGGGCGCCTCAAAGGCGAGGGGGGCGGGTTCGGCGCGGGGCAGCAGGATGGTGATGCTGCTGCCGGCGCCCGGCTTGCTGTCGACGAGAATGTAGCCAAGGGATTGTTTGACGAAGCCGTAGACCATGGACAGGCCCAGGCCCGAGCCCAGCTTCTTGGTGGTGAAGAACGGTTCGAAGCCGCGCGCCGCCGCTTCCGGGCTGAAGCCCTGGCCGGTATCGTTGACACAGATTTCCAGATATTCGTCGGGCGCCACCTTCTCATCGAACATCAGCGGCTCGCTGACCTCGCGGAAGCCCACGGTGATGGCCAGCCTGCCGCCCTCGGGCATGGCGTCGCGGGCGTTCAACACCAGATTGACCAGCGCGTTCTCCAACTGGCTCTGATCGGCGATGGCCCAGCAATCGCGTTCGTCCTCGGGCACGTCGAGGTCGATGGTGGTGGGCAGCGAGCGGCGGCACAGCACCGCCAGGTCGCGCACCAGGCCGCACACCTCCACCGGCTCGGGCTTCATGGGATGCTGGCGCGAGAAGGCCAGCAGGCGGCTGGTGATGCCGGCGCCGCGCCGGCTGGCGCGCCGGGCCGGCTCCAGATAATCCTCCAGGCCCTCGACGGCGCCGTAGCGCTCACGCGCGGCGGCCAGATTGCCCAGGATGATGGACAGCAGATTGTTGAAGTCATGGGCCAAGCCACCGGCCAATTGGCCCACCGCTTTCAGCCGCTGAGCCTCCATCAGCTGGCGCTCGGTCTCCTTCTCGTCGGTGACGTCCAGCGTCAGCACGAACTGGCCGGTGATGGCGCCATCATTGACCACATGGGGGATCAGCGTGGTCTTGATGACGCGCATGCGGCCCGCCGCGTCGGGATAGGAATAGTCGTAGGTGGCCTCCTCGCCGGCCTGGCTGCGCTCCAGGTGCGGTTGTAAGGCGGCATAGGCACGGCGGCCCACCAAGCTGACCACCGGCTTGCCGACGGCGTCGGCCTTGTCGCGGCGGACCATCTCGGCCCAGCGGCGGTTGGCGAACAGCACGGTCTCGTCGCGGTCCAGGTAGGAGATGGAGGCGGGGATGGCATCGAGGATCAGACCCTGGCGGGTCTCCGCATCCTCCAGCGCAGCGGTGCGCTCCCGCACCCGGGTGTCGAGCGTCGCGATATTGTCGCGCAGGCGCCGCACCATGCCGTCGAAGGCGGCGGCCAGCGTGCCGATTTCGTCGTCGCGCACGATGCCGCTCTCGGCGGTCAGGTCGCCGGCGCGCACTTCGGCGGCGGTCTCTGACAGGCGGTGCAGCGGGCGCACCAGCCAGCGCGCGCCCAGGTAGCCGACGCCGCCGCCCAGCAGGATGATGGCGACCGCGATGGCCAGGATGCGGTTGCCCAGCACGGTCGAGGTCTGGCGCAGCTCCTCCACATAAACCGACGAGGCGATGTACCAGTCGAAGCCCTCGAAATGGCGGACCCAACTGATCTTTTCATAGGCGTAATTGCCGCCGTCGCTGGGCTTGTCCCACAGATAGGCCAGATGGCGGTCGCTGCCGGCCACCGCCTTCAAATCCTCGCTGATCGGCCGCCCCGTCTTCGGGTTCAGCAGCTTGCCGAACGCCGTGCCCTCGATGTTGGGATTGGGGTGGATGATCATGTTGTTGGCGGCGTCGAAGATATAGACGTAGCCGGTGCGGGCGATGCGGATCTTGCGCAGGGCCTCGCGCAACTGGTCGATGGCCTCGGCCTTGCGGCGGTTCACCTCGGCGTCGATATCGGCCATGTAGGTGCCGGTGCCGAGCACGATGCCTCGATGCGGCATGTCGCGGAAATACGAGATCTTGGGCACCGGCTGGACAGTGTTCAGCCGCGTCCACGGATAGGTGAAGAAGCCGTCGCCCTGGCGCCGGGCGATGTCGATGATGGTGGGCACGATGCGCCGGCCCGCATCGTCCTGAATGCCGCTGACGTCGCGGCCCTGAAAACTGGGATCGGGATGCGACAGCAATCGCGCATTGTAGTCGGCGATCCAGACGTAATCGTCGTTGCCATAGCGGAACGCCTTCACCCCTTCATAGATCAGCTTGCGGGCCTCGGCCTCGGTGATCTCGCCCCGGTCCATGCGCCCGAACACGTAATCCACATAGCCCACCGCCAACGCCAACACGTTGCGCATCTGGTCCTTATAGGATTCGACGGTCAGGGCGCGCTGCTCCTCCAGCCCGCCGCGGATGGTGCGGACCAGCTCGAACACGTTGTCGAGGATGGTGCGGCTGGCGTCGAGCTCAATCTCGTAGGCCTTTTCCTCGATCAGCGGCACCGAGAATAAATAGGCCGCCGAGGAGAACAGACCCAGGATCAGCAAGATGGTCGAGAACAGCCGCAGGAACAGCTTTGAGCGAAGCATGGGGGCGAAGCGCCGAACTGGGATGAGTACCCCGTCATCATTTCAGCTAAGCCCCGGTTCCTCAACGATTTCCGGCTGACATAATTCGTAACATTTCAGGGAAAATTCCGAAACGGTCTGGAGCTATCAGAAGTGGCGCGCGTTTGCCCGCGCGACGGCTCCGCATGCGCGGGGCCCAACGAACCAGACTTCCTCTGGAGGAGGAACCATGTCCAATTCCGTCTACGAACGGGTTCGCGCCAACCCGAAATTCCAAGTGCTGGTCCAGCGGCGCGGCCGCCTGGCTCTGGCTCTGTCGGCCATCGTGCTGGTCGCCTATTACAGCTTCATGATGGTGGTGGCCTTCGCCCCCGACCTGCTGCGCGCGCCACTCGGCGAGGGTGCGACGCTGACCGTGGGTGTGCCCGTGGGCGCTGCCATTATCATTGTGTCGTGGCTGCTGACCGGCGTGTACTCGCATTTCGCCAACGGCCCGTTCGACCAGCTCAACAACGACATCGTGCGGGAGAGCCATCAATGAGCCGCAAGATTTTCGCGGCCCTGGCCGCCGCCGGCCTGATGGCCGTTCCTGCCTTGGCCTTGGCCGCCCCCGGTGACGTGGGCGTCGTCGAGAAGCAGGCCGTCAACCTGTCGGCCATCGCCATGTTCGTGGTGTTCGTGCTCTTCACGCTGGGCATCACCTATTGGGCCGCCAGCCGCACCCGCACCGCCAGCGACTTCTACACCGCCGGCGGCGGCATCACCGGCTTTCAGAATGGCCTGGCC
>JAEZFE010000504.1 GCA_023437865.1 Pseudomonadota bacterium
GCCCAGCAGCCCGCCGACGCTGAACAGGCCGTGGAAACCCGACATCAGCGGCACCTTGGCCGCCCGTTCGACCGCCACCGCATGAACGTTCATGGCCACATCCATGCTGCCGAGCGAGGCGCCGAACAGCAGCAGCATCGCCCCCATGCTGACCGCACCGGAGGCGAAGGCCAATCCCGGCAGCGTCAGGCTGAGACCGGCGCCGGCCAGTAGGATGACCCAGCGGCACCCGACGCGGTCGACGAGGGCAGCCGAGAGCGGCATGGCCGACAGCGAGCCCGCCCCCAGGCACAGCAGCAGCAGCCCGAGGGACGCCTCGTCAAGGCCCAGCCGGGCCTTGGCATAGGGCACCAGTGGCGCCCAGCAGGCCATGGCAAAGCCCGAAGCCAGGAACGCGGCGCGGGTCGCCAGCCGGGTGGCGGGATTATCGTCGGACATGCCCGCCTAAACCGCCTCGATATCCCCCGCCGCCTCCAGCGCCAAAGCGTGTTCGGCGAATTCCTTGACCTTGCCCTCGGCGATGGCGGCACGCAGACCGCGCATGGTGTCCTGATAGAACTGGATGTTGTGCCAGGTCAGCAGCATGGGGCCGAGGATCTCCTCCGAGCGGATCAGGTGGTGGAGATAGGCGCGGGAATAATTGCGGCAGGCCGGACAGGCGCAGCCCTCGTCCAGCGGGCGCGGATCGTCCTGATGGCGGGCATTGCGCACGTTCACCGTGCCGCGCCGGGTGAACGCCTGGGCGGTGCGGCCCGAACGGGTGGGCATGACGCAATCGAACATGTCGATGCCGCGCAGCACCGCGCCGATGATGTCGCTGGGCTTGCCCACGCCCATCAGGTAACGCGGCTTGTCGGCGGGCAGCAGCGGGGTGGTGAAGTCGAGGGTGGAGAACATCAGCTCCTGCCCCTCGCCCACCGCCAGGCCACCCACCGCGTAGCCGTCGAAGCCGATTTCCTGCAGCGCCTTGGCCGCTTCCTCGCGCAGATCGCGGTACACACCGCCTTGGACAATACCGAACAGGCCATAGCCGGGGCGCTGGACAAAGGCGTCCTTGGAGCGGCGCGCCCAGCGCATGGACAGGCGCATGCTTTCCGCCGCCTGCTCGGGCGTGGCCGGGAACGGCGTGCATTCGTCGAAGGCCATGGTGACATCGGCATCCAGCAGGTTCTGGATCTCCATGCTGCGCTCGGGGGTCAGCATGTGGCGCGAGCCGTCGATGTGGCTTT
The DNA here is from genome assembly GCA_023437865.1 of Pseudomonadota bacterium. Lineage (GTDB taxonomy): Bacteria > Pseudomonadota > Alphaproteobacteria > Rhodospirillales > Magnetospirillaceae > Magnetospirillum. Next base: position 1,230 of record JAEZFE010000504.1, read on the forward strand.
GGAAGGCCACGCCCTCCTCGGTCATCTTGCGCAGCTTGGCCAGACTCATGACCTGGAAGCCGCCGGAATCGGTGAGGATCGGCCCGGGCCAATTCATGAATTCATGCAAGCCGCCCAGCCGCCCCACCCGCTCGGCGCCCGGGCGCAGCATCAGGTGGTAGGTGTTGCCCAGGATCATCTGGGCGCCGGTGGAGGCCACGCTCTCCGGCGTCATCGCCTTGACCGTCGCCGCCGTGCCCACCGGCATGAAGGCCGGGGTGTCCATGGGGCCGTGGGCGGTGTGCAGCCGGCCCAGGCGGGCGGCGCCGTCGGTGGCGAAGATCTCGAAATTGAAAGAGGTCATTGTTTTTTCCCTCAGGCGCCGGGCGCGGCCCTGCGGGCCGCTGGGCTCACGCTCGCTTAAGCTCGCGGGCGCTCAACGCGCAAGTCGCTACGCTCCCGCGAGCATGTCCGTCAACGATTGTTTGGTTCTCGGGTCAGCAGGCACGCATCGCCGTACGAATAGAAGCGATAGCCCGATTTCTTGGCATGCTCGTATGCCGCCTTCATGCGGTCGAGCCCGGCGAAGGCGGACACCAGCATGAACAGCGGCGAGCGCGGCAGGTGGAAATTGGTCATCAGCACGTCCACCAGCCGGAACCGGTAGCCCGGCGTGATGAAGATGTCGGTGGCGCCGTCGAAGGGATGCAGCAGGCCATCCTCGGACGCTGCGCTCTCCAAGAGGCGCAGCGAGGTCGTGCCCACCGCCACCACCCGCCCGCCGGCGGCCTTGGCGGCATTGATGGCGGCGGCCACCTCCGCGCTCACCACGCCACGTTCGGAATGCATCTTGTGGTCCTTGGTGTCGTCCACCTTGACCGGCAGGAAGGTGCCGGCACCCACATGCAGGGTGACGGTCAGCCGCTGGACGCCCTTGGCGTCGAGCGCGGCCAGCAATTCGGGGGTGAAGTGCAGGCCGGCGGTGGGAGCGGCCACCGCCCCCTTCTCGCGGGCGAACACCGTTTGGTAGTCGGCGCGGTCGGCCTCGTCCGCCTCGCCCTTACGGATATAGGGCGGCAGCGGCATGCGGCCATGGGCCTCCAGCGCCAGCATCAGCGCATCGCCGGAGCGGTCGAAGCGCATGGTGACCTCGCCGGCCTCGCCCTTCTCGGCCACGGCAGCGGTAAATTCATCTGAGAAGCGCACGAGGTCGCCGGGCTTGAGCTTCTTGGCCGGGCGGGCGAACGCTTTCCACGTGTCGAGCGCAATGCGTTCGTGCAGCGTCAGCTCGACACCCGCCTCTCCCCGCTTCCCAAACAGCCGCGCCGGAATGACCCGGGTGTCATTGCTGACCAGCACATCGCCGGGGCGCAGGCAATCGATCAGGTCGCGGACATGGTGGTCGGCAAGCGACTCGCCGACCAACAGCAGGCGCGCGGAATCGCGTGGGCTGACCGGCCGTTCGGCGATCAGTTCGCGGGGCAGCTCGAAATCAAAAAGATCCACGTTCATGGCCGGTGTGTAGGGTGCGCCGGGCCGGGCGTCAATGCTATCATGCACAGGCCCGCAGCCTTGCCAGGATACCCATGGACCTGTTCCCCCCGTTGCCCCCCAACGCCACCGGCATGCTGGAAACCGGCGACGGCCACACGCTTTATTGGGAGGAATCGGGCAATCCGCACGGCGTGCCGGTGCTGTTCGTGCATGGCGGGCCGGGCGCCGGCACCGCGCCGCCCTACCGCCGCTTCTTCGATCCATCATTCTGGCGCATCATCCTGTTCGACCAGCGCGGCTGCGGGCAATCGACCCCGCCGGCCTGTGTCGAGGCCAACACCACCGGCCATCTGATCGCCGACATGGAATTGCTGCGCCAGATGCTGAAGGTCGAGCGCTGGGTGCTGTTCGGCGGCTCGTGGGGCAGCACGTTGGCCTTGGCCTATGGCCAGGCTCACCCGGAACGCTGCCTGGCCTTCGTGCTGCGCGGCGTGTTCCTGTTC
>JAEZFE010000033.1 GCA_023437865.1 Pseudomonadota bacterium
GGTCCCACCGGCCCCGATACGGTCATCGCCAGGAAGGTGGCGATGACCGAGGGAACTACCGCCAGCGCCAGCACGAAGGCCAGCTTGCGTGCCAGCCCGACCTTCCTGCTCCACACCATTAGGCGCGGCCACAGCCGCCGGCGGTCGCTCGCCACTATTTCAGGCCACCCCGGGCCACTGAGACGTCGAGGTCGCGTATTTTCTTGCGGAGCGTGTTACGGTTGAGCCCCAGGATCTGCGCGGCCTTGATCTGGTTGCCCCGGGTTGCCTCTAGCGCCAGCGCGATGAGCGGCTTCTCCACCTCGCGCAGCACGCGGTCGTAGACACCCGGCGGCGGCAGGTTGTCACCATGGCTGGAAAAATACTCACGCAGATGGCGCTCGACGGTGGCGGACAGGCCCTCTCCTTCCGAGGCCCCCATAGCGTCCACCGTAGGCAAGCCACCGGCCAGTTCCGCCTCGATCACGTCGATACCAATGACTTCCTGCGAATAGAGCGCGGCCAGACGGCGCACTAAATTCTCGAGTTCGCGCACGTTGCCAGGCCAGCGGTGGCGCTTGAGCCTGTCCATGGCCTGGGCGTCAATGGTTTTCGGCGGCAGGCCCTCAGACGCGGCCTGGCCGAGGAAATGGCGTACCAATTCCGGGATGTCCTCGGCGCGCTCTCGCAAGGGCGGCAGGCGAATGGGAACGACGTTGAGGCGGTAGAACAAATCCTCGCGGAACAGGCCCTGCCGGATCAGCTGGGTCAGGTCGCGGTGGGTAGCAGCGACGATACGCACATTGGCGCGGATGGGGGTGCGGCCACCCACCGTGGTGTATTCGCCCTCTTGCAGCACGCGCAGCAGGCGGGTCTGCGCCTCGGGCGGCATATCGCCGATTTCGTCCAGGAACAGGGTGCCGCCCTCGGCCTGCTCGAAGCGGCCAGCGGCGCGCTGGGTAGCGCCGGTAAACGCGCCCTTTTCATGACCGAACAATTCGCTTTCGATCAGTTCGCGTGGAATGGCGGCCATATTGATGGCGACAAAGCTGCCGTTGCGGCGCTTGCCGTAATTGTGCAGCGCACGCGCCACCAGTTCCTTGCCTGTACCCGATTCGCCGGTAATCATTACCGTCAGATCGGTGCCCATGAGACGGGCCAGCGTCCGGTAGATCTCCTGCATGGCCGGCGAGCGACCGATCAGCGGCAGCTTTTCCTCCTCCTCGGCGTCGACGCCGCCATCGGCAGGGCTGGAGCGGGGCGTAGAGAGAGCCCGGTTGACCACCGCAACCAATTCCTTCAGGTCGAAGGGCTTGGGCAGATATTCGAAGGCGCCGCGCTGGGTGGCCTTGACCGCCGTCAGCAGGGTGTTCTGGGCGCTCATGACGATAATCCGCATGTCGGGGCGGATCTTCTTGATGCGCGGCAACAAATCGAGGCCGCTTTCGTCAGGCATCACAACGTCGGTAATGACGAGGTCCCCCTCGCCCTCAGAAACCCAACGCCACAGGGTGGAGGCGTTGCCGGTGGTACGCACCTCATAGCCGGCACGGCCAAGGGCCTGAGCGAGAACGGTGCGGATACCGCGGTCGTCGTCCGCGACAAGAATGGTCGAAGTGGTGGTCATGGTATTAGAACTCGTCCCCCTCTTGGACCATGGGCAGCATGACGCGGAAAATCGTGCGGCGCGGCATACTGTCGAACTCGACGATGCCGCCATGGTCTCCTACGATTTTGGCCACTAATGCGAGCCCTAGGCCCTTCCCCGAGGGTTTGGTCGTGACGAAAGCGTCGAACAGGTGCGGCCTCAGGTCCTCGGGGATCCCTGGGCCATTGTCTTGGATACTGACCACCAGCGGCAAATGCCGCCGCGCATCGCTACCGGGCACGGCCAGGCGGACACCGTGCTGGTAGGCGGTGGCGATGACGACCTCACCCCCGTCAGGGGGCGTGGCCTCGACAGCGTTCTTGACCAGATTCAGGAATACCTGGATCAACTGGTCGCGATTGCCAAATACCGGCGGCAACGACGGATCATAATTCTCGATAATGCGCACATTGCGGCCAAAGCCGTTTTCAGCCAGGCGGCGGACGTGCTCCAGCACTTGGTGGATGTTGATGGGCGCACGGTCCACCGACGGCTTGTCCGAGAACACCTCCATGCGGTCCACCAGGGCGACGATGCGATCGGCTTCATCCACGATGAGGCGGGTCAGCACGCGATCATCCTCGCTGGCGCTGGTCTCAAGCAACTGCGCGGCACCACGGATGCCCGATAGCGGGTTCTTGACCTCATGGGCCAGCATCGCGGCCATGGCGGTGACCGACCGCGCAGCGTTACGGCTAGCCAATGAACCGCCGATCTTCAGGGCAATGGATTGCTCGATCAGCGAAACCACGACGTGGCCGGGCTTCTCGGTGATGGGGGCCGCCTGAACGGTCACGGTGCGGTGGCCCGTGCGCGGGGTGTCGAGGGCTATGCCATGCTCGGACACCACCAGGGCATTGTCTCGGGCTTGTGAGATCAGCGACAGAATAGGGCTGTCCGACGGCAGCAGATCAGTGATGGCATGGCCACACAGATAGCTGGCACCGGACTGGAAAAGCTGCTCGGCCGACGCGTTGACGTAGTTGATGACGCCCGCCTCATCCACCACCAGCACGGCAGAGGCCAGAGCCCCCAGCACGATGGCGGGATCCATGGCGTTACCCGATGTCAGCCGGCGCAGCATGGCACTTGCCTTTCCCATTACGCGGCGACCTTTTCAAGAAGAGGCGAATAGAACCCTAGAATGGCCTCGCGAACCTTAGCGGAGTCGGACATCCGGTTGATCTCGCTGCGGAATTCGGTGGAGCCGCGAAGCCCTTTGGAATACCAGGCAATATGCTTGCGCGCCATGCGCACGCCAGTTTCGGCGCCATAATGGCTCAGCATGGCATCCAGGTGCTCAAGCACGATCTCAAGCTGGGTTGCCAGTTCCGGATCGGCTTTGCGTTCGCCGGTCGCGAGGAAATGGGCGACCTGACCAGGGAACCACGGGCGACCATAGGTAGCGCGCCCCACCATGACGCCATCGGCCCCCGATTCCTCCAGCGCGCGGATGGCGTCCTCGATCGTCTCGATATCGCCGTTGACCACTACCGGGATGGAAACCGCCTCCTTGACGCGGCGGACGAAGCTCCAATCGGCACTGCCCGTATAAAACTGCTGACGGGTGCGGCCATGGATGGTGACCATCTTGATGCCGCTCTCCTCGGCGATCCTCGCCAAACGGGGAGCGTTCAGGTTGGTATGGTCCCAGCCCATGCGGCATTTGAGCGTCACTGGAATGTCAACCGCATTGACGGTGGACTCCATCAGGCGGCCGGCAAGCACCTCATCCTTCATCAAGGCTGAGCCCGCCTCGCCCTTCACGGCGACCTTCTTGACCGGACAGCCCATATTGATGTCGATGATGGCCGCACCGCGGTCCTGGTTCATGCGCGCCGCTTCGGCCATGACCTCGGGCTCACACCCGGCGAGCTGCACGGAAATGGGCTGCTCGATCTCGGTATGCGACACCATCTGCATGGTCTGCCGCGTCTCGCGGATCATGGCCTGGCTGGCGATCATCTCGGACACCACCAGGCCCGCGCCCATGCGCTTCACCAGCCGGCGAAACGGCATGTCGGTAACGCCCGACATGGGGGCCAGGATAACCGGATTGTCCAGGGCAACCCGGCCGATGGTCAAGGATTTGGGGGGAGTGCTCTGCATGGTGCGTATTTATTATGCAGACGATGCCCAGCGCAACGGCAAAAGCCGTTTGGCGCTGGACAATTTTGCAGCAACTTCTTAGCGAAGCACCTGCGTGACGAATTTCACCCCAGGATAAGCCAAGGTGAGCAGCAGATATGCCACCAACACCACGCGCGCGGCCACCCGCCCCCGAACGCCGCACACCCGATGGCCGAGCAGCAGGGCGCCGATCAGCGCGAAGGCCACGAGCGACAACAGGGCCTTGTGGTCCAGCTTCAACAGCGCGCCGGTCTCGAAGTACTGGGTGGCCATACCGGTGGCCAGGCCCAAGCCCAGCACCAGCTCAGTGGCGATCAGCAGGCGGCCCGCCAGGCGTTCGCCCTCGATGACGGCAGGCAGCATGCGGGTCAGCCGGCTGGGCCGCTTCCGCTTGAGCGCCCGCTCCTGCAGGAACACCGCCAGCGAGGCCACGGCTGCCAGCGTTAGCAGCGCATAGGTCAACACCGAGACGACGATGTGCATCTGCACCCACACGGCAGGCGCGCCACCGATCATGGGCCGAGGCTCACCCCGCATCACCGAAGCAAGAACGCCCATGGCGGCAAGATACGGCATTAACAGAGGCGCCAGCCGCCAGCCAGCTGGATTGACTACCGCCGAGCCGGCGAACAGGACGGTGATGGCGGCGATACTGACCCACAGGGCGGTGCCCAGGTCCGTGTGCCAAGCTCCCGAAACCAGCGCTAGCGCGAAGGCTGCTGTTCCCGCGACGGCGAGGCCGACGACCGCCCAAAAGGCAGCATCACGCGCAGCTCCGGTGCGCAACGGAATAATTGCAGCGGGGACCAGCGAGGCCAGGGCGACGGCGTTGAGGATCATAGGCATGGACATGGGGGCGACTATAGCACTGTTTGCCGCCACGAAAAGCGCGGGTGTGGGCCTTGGCAGACAGGCTCGCTGAGCATAGGCTCGGGGGCTTTTTCCACGGAGGATGATGGATGCCAAAGGTTGTGGCGTTGGTGGTTGCCGCCGGTCGAGGCCGGCGCTTCGGCGGCGATGTTCCCAAACAGTATCAGGACCTCGCCGGCCGGCCGGTCCTGCGTCACACCCTATCGGCGCTTGCTGTCAATCCGCAGGTTGACGCAGTGCGGGCGGTGATCCACCCTGACGATGCCGTCCTTTATGCTGAGGCCGCACGAGGCCTGCACCTGCTCGACCCGGTTCATGGTGGCGCCACACGGCAGGATTCGGTGCGGCTCGGGCTGGAGAGCTTCGCTCCCCTAGCTCCTGACATGGTCATGATCCACGACGGGGCCCGCCCCTTCGTCGATGCCGGGACCGTCACCCGCGCCATCGCCGCACTGGACCGGCATCCCGGTGCAATTCCCGCAGTTGCCGTGGCCGATACGCTGAAGCGCGGCGCCAATGGCATGGTGTCAACCACCGTTGACCGTGCCGATTTGTGGCGGGCGCAGACCCCACAAGCCTTCCGTTACGCCGACATCATGGCCGCCCATTCCGCCGCCGCCGGCGAGGAGCTGACGGATGATGCCGCAGTCGCTGAGCGCGCTGGACTGGCGGTCGCCATCACCCTAGGTTCGGAAGAGAACTTCAAAATCACGACTACCGCCGACCTCGAGCGCGCGCGCGCCGTCTTCGCCGGGCCGGGCGAGACCCGCATGGGCAGTGGCTACGACGTGCATCGTTTCGCGCCGGGAACGGGCGTGTGGCTGTGCGGAGTCGAAATCCCCCACGACTGCACGCTGGAGGGCCATTCCGACGCCGACGTTGCGCTGCATGCGGCCACCGATGCCGTTCTAGGCGCCATCTCCGCCGCCGATATCGGGCGACATTTCCCGCCCACGGATGCCAAGTGGAAGGGCGCCTCCTCCGACCGCTTCTTGGCGCATGCGGGCAGTTTGGTGTCAGCCTTGGGGGGGCGGATCATCCATCTGGACATCACCATCATCTGCGAGCGCCCCAAGATCGGGCCCTACCGGGCCGTTATGCAGGCACGTGTGGCGGATATCCTGGGCATTCGCCAAGACCGGGTAAGCGTCAAGGCAACCACCACTGAGGGCCTGGGTTTCACTGGGCGGCGTGAGGGTATCGCCGCCCAGGCGGTGGCTACCGTTTGGCTTCCGCGCTGATCCAGTCCAGGAAGGCAGGGTTACCGCCGTCTATGGGGAGCGCCACCACGCACGGACATTCGTAAGGGTGGACCTCCCTCACTCGCTCGGTCAGAACGCCCACCAGTGCGGCGCACGTTTTGACGACCAATGCGACCTCGCCATCCTCGTTCAACTTGCCGTCCCACCAATAGACCGAGGTGATCGCGCCCAGCACGTTGGCGCAGGCGGCGAGGCGCTCTTCCACCAGCAGGCGCGCAAGTCTTAGCGCTTCCTCCTGGTTGGGAGCGGTCATGTAGACCAGGCGGACATCTTCGGCCATGGCGACCTCCTGTTGGGCGAGGAAGCTTGCCGCACCCAACAGGTGCGGTCAACAAAAGGGCGGAACCGCGCAGGTTCCGCCCTATCAGTCGACGACTCGCCTCTGGAGAGGAGACGGAGCAGAGGCCGCCATGTACTAGCGGCGCCAGGATGACGCATCCGCACTCAGATAGGTTCGGCTGCAAGCATTTTCGATGCTACCGCGTGACGAGTTCCAACCATATCAACTACGCTCGCAGACACCTTTTTGCCGAGGGAGCATCGCCTCCAGCACGTCAGCCCCTTCCTGGATGCCGGTTGCGACCGCAAGCTCCGGCGCCGCCTGGGAAAACAACGTTCGCAGTAGCCCGGGCAAACCGCCGCCGACCATCTCGCTGGCGTCAGCGGGCAAGCAACGGCTATGGCAGGCGAGCCATCCCTCCAAGGGTCCGCTTTCGGGCCAATCGGGGCGGGGCTGATAGATCACGGGAACGCCGGTCAATCCCGCTTCAGTAAAGGTGCCGTAGCCTGGCTTGGTCACCAGCAGGTCGACACTGGGCAGCAGATCGGCAAAAGACACCCCTGCCGTCTCCCATCGCGCCATATCGGGCCGCTGGGGCGTGTCGCGCAGGCTGGATAGCCAGAACCACCCGTCCAGGGCGGGCCAGCGCTCCAGCGGCAGACGATGGTCGATGCCGCCGAAGGCGATCAGGCCCAGCCGCGTTCCCGCCCCAACCCCGAGCCGCGCCCGGACGGCGGCGCGCTGGGACAAACCTTTGACCGCTACCGGGCCGATGTCGCGCACATTGGGCAGCGTCATCGCTTGCGCCGGCCTTGGGCGCAGGAACACCGCCGCCTTGGCGTAGGATTCATGGATCTCGGCCCTGAGTGCCCGGCAATCTTCCCGCTCGCCTAGGTAATGATCCACCATGTCGGCCCAATTGAGGGACGAATAGGCGGCAACCGGGACTCCGGCATGGGCGGCGGCGGCGATGGTGACGTAGGGGACATTGGCGAGAACCAGATCAGGCCCGGCAGCCCGCAGCCGCGCTGCCTCCCCGGCCACTACCGCAGCGAAATCAGCATGCAGGCTACGGTAGAAAGCGGCGCTAGCCTCCAGATCTATGGCGGTCGCCGAATGCATGCGAAAGCCGATATCAGGCACCTCGGGAACGTGGTCAAAATCTGAATATCGGGTCTCCAGGTAGTCGCGGGGCAAACTCGTCTGGATGGTCAACCGCAGGCCTGGGCTACGTCGGCGCAACTCTGCGACCAAGGGCGCGGTCATGGCGGCATGGCCGTAGCCATGCGGTGAC
>JAEZFE010000526.1 GCA_023437865.1 Pseudomonadota bacterium
CCCACCGCCCGCGCCCCAAAGGCTGACGACCAAGCCGCGTCCGCTGCCGTCACGTCCCCTGCCGTCGCCAGCCCCCGCCGCCCAATCCATGGCTCCGTCAGCGCCGAACCCGGTGGACAGGCCTGACACTGCCGCCGACGTCGCCGCCGTTCCGGCCGAGCCCCCACCTGCGGCAGCGGGACCGGCGGCGCAGCCCGACTTCGCCGCCTATGCCCGGCGCTTGCTGGAACAGCTGGAGCGCCACAAGACCTATCCGCCGCTGTCGGCCCGGCGGGGCGAGGAAGGCATTGTCACCCTGCGACTGGTGCTGGCCCGCGACGGCACTGTGCTGTCGGTCGAGCCTAGTGGCGATGCGCCGCACCGGCTGGTGCTGGCGTCGCTGGAGGCGGTGCAGGCGGCGGCGCCCTTTGCCCCGGTTCCCGCCGACTTCACCGGCGCCTCCGCCGTTTTCACTTTGCCCATCGCTTACCGGCTCCGATGAACGTTGTCGGACCAAGGTCTAATAGCCGCTCCCCTCGCCACCCTGCTTAGATCATTCGACCTAATCTGGCGCCAGGGAGCAGCCATGAAATCCGCATCCGCCTGCCTTACCGCCGTGGTCGTTCTTGCGGCCCAGACCGCCGCCGCCGAGCAGCCCTATGCGCTCGACACCATGGTGGTGACCGGCACGCGCCAGGCCAATGCAGTCCGCGACCTGGCCGGCAACACGACGGTGATCGACGAGGAGGTCATCGAACTGAACGCTCCCAATCGCCCGGCGGAGCTGCTCAATCAGGTGCCCAGCGTCAACATCCAGCAGGGCAGCGGCGAGGAGCACCTGACCGCCATCCGCTCGCCCGTGCTCACCTCGGGCGCTGGTGCCGGGTCATTTCTCTATTTGGAAGACGGCGTGCCGTTGCGCGCCGCCGGCTTCGGCAACATCAACGGACTGTTTGAGACCAATGTGGAGCAGGCGGGATCGGTGGAAGTCGTGCGCGGCCCGGGCAGCGCGCTCTATGGGTCGAACGCCGTCCACGGCCTGATCAATGTGATCCCCCGCGCGCCCACGCAAGGGATCGGCGGCGATACCAGCGTGTGGCTGGCGCCCTATGCGGGCCGCCGCGTCCTGACCAGCGTGTCGGGCAGCGGCACACGCATCAGCGCCCAGGCTAACCACGAAGGCGGATGGCGCGACCACACCCGCCTGGACGAGCAGAAATTTGTCGTGCGCCATGGCTGGGCCGGCAACAGCGACACCGTCACCGCCACCCTGTCGGGGCAGAATCTCGACCAGGATACCGGCGGCTTCATCACCGGATTTAACGCCTATCGCGACCGATCGCTCGCCAAGACAAACGCCAATCCTGAAGCGTACCGCCAGGCCCGTTCCGTGCGCGGCATGGTGCGCTGGCAACATGATTTGTCGGACACCACCCAACTTAGCGTGACGCCCTATGCGCGCCACACCGAGATGGAGTTCCTGATGCATTTCGTGCCATCGAAAGCGACTGAAACCAATGCGCACGACAGCATCGGCATGCAGACGGCGCTGTACAAATCCTTGGCGGGCAAGCACAGCGTCATCCTCGGCACCGATTTGGAATACACCGACGGGTCACTGAGCGAGGTGCAATCCATTGCCACCACCGGCACCTTTGTGAGGGGCACTCATTACGATTACGACGTTCAAGCCACCGTGGTGGCGCCCTATGTCCATACCGAATGGCAGGTGCTGGAGAAGACGCGCCTGACTGCCGGACTGCGCGCCGAGAACACGGTCTACCATTACACCAACAACATTGCGGCAAACACTTTCGGACGTTTCCTGCGACCGGGCAGCCGGACCGACCATTTCACCACGGTTACGCCGAAATTGGGCGCGGTGCAGCAATGGACCCCGGAGCTGGCCAGTTACGTGAACATTTCACGGGGCGCTCGCGCCCCGCAAACCACCGACCTCTACCGGCTTGAGAGCAAGCAGACCGTCGGCGAGACCAAGCCGGAAACGCTGGACAGCGTCGAGCTGGGTACGCGCGGCAATGTGGGCAACGTGCGTTTCGACGTGGCGGGCTTCTGGATGTACAAGCGTCACTTCTTCTATCGCGACGTGGATGGGTTCAACGTCAGCAACGGCGAGACCGAGCACAAGGGTGTGGAAATGGCGGCCTCGGGACCGCTCCCGCGGGGCTTCGACTGGGGCGTCTCGGCCACCTACGCCCACCACACCTATGCCTTCAACCGGACAGCCACCGCCCAGGTCAGCGAAACAGTGACAAAGGGCAACGATGTCGACACCGCGCCCCGCATTCTAAGCAACGTCAGGCTCGGCTATACGCCGTTCACCGGCGCCCGGGCGGAATTGGAATGGGTGCATGTGGGCAAGTACTACACCGACGCGGCGAACCTGCATACCTATCCCGGCCACGACGTCTTCAACCTGCGCGCCGAGTCCAAGGTGAACGAGGCCGTCAGCCTGCACGCCAAGCTGCTGAACGTGACCGACGAGGCCTATGCCGACCGCGCCGACTACGCCAACGGCACTGACCGCTATTTCCCCGGCATGGGCCGTACGGTGATGGGGGGCGTGACGGTTCGCTTTTGATGCCGATGCCTCCGATGCCCGCCCAAGATTCAGCCCCCTGCCATGCCCATTAGCCCGCTAGCCCTCAC
>JAEZFE010000175.1 GCA_023437865.1 Pseudomonadota bacterium
GCCCTGGTGGGCGCACTGGCCGCGCGCATGTACTATCTGCAGGTTATCGAGGCCGACAAATACCGCCTGCTGGCCGAGGACAACCGTGTCTCCATGCGGCTGCTGCCGCCGCCGCGCGGCCTGATCCTCGACCGTAACGGCATCGCCATGGCGATCAATCAGCACAATTACCGTGTGCTGGTCGTGGCCGAGCAGACGCCGTCGCTGAGCTACACGCTCGACGCCCTGGCCAATATCATCACCTTGACCGAGCATGACCGCACCCGCATCGCCAAGGAAGCCAAGCGGCGCCGCTCGTTCGTGCCTATCACCGTGCGCGAGAATTTGTCGTGGGAAGAGGTCGCGCGCATTGAGGTGAACGCGCCCGACTTGCCCGGCGTGCTCATCGATGTGGGGCAGAGCCGCTACTACCCGCTGGAATCGCTGGGCGCCCATATCCTGGGCTATGTGGCGGCGGTGTCCGAAAACGATTTGACCGGCGACCCGCTGGAGGAACTGCCGGGCTTCCGCACCGGCAAGGCCGGTGTCGAGAAGATCTACGATCTGGCCCTGCGCGGCGAAGGCGGCACCAGCCAGGTGGAAGTGAACTCGGTGGGCCGCGTCATCCGCGAGCTGGAACGCAAGGAAGGCGAGCCCGGCGTCGATCTGGGGCTGACGCTGGACATGCGCTTGCAGGAATACGCCGCGCAGCGCCTGGGCGACGAATCGGCGGCCGTGGTGGTGATGGACATCCATACCGGCGAACTGATCGTCATGGCGTCCACGCCGTCCTTCGACCCCAATTCCTTCAACCGGGGCCTGACCCCGGAAGAATGGAAGGAACTGATCAACAATCCACGTTCGCCGCTGCAGAACAAAGCCATTTCCGGCACGTTCGCGCCCGGTTCGACCTTCAAGATGGTGGTGGCGCTGGCGGCATTGGAAGCCGGCGTGGTTACCGCCGACCAGCGCGTGTTCTGCCCTGGCCACATGCAGATGGGCAACATCAAGTTCCACTGCTGGAAGAAGGGCGGTCACGGCTCGGTCGACCTGGTCGGCGGCCTGAAGGGCTCGTGCGACGTCTATTTCTACGAAATCGCCCGGCGCGTCGGCATCGACAAGATTGCCGAAGTGGCGCGCCGCATGGGCATGGGTGTGCCCACCGGCATCGACCTGCCCAACGAGCGCGCCGGCCTGATGCCCGACCGCGAGTGGAAGCGCAAGGCGCTCAAGCAGGTGTGGCACCCGGGCGAGACGCTGATCAACGGCATCGGCCAGGGCTATTGCCTCGCCACCCCGCTGCAATTGGCGACCATGACCGCGCGTATCGCCAATGGCGGACTGGCGGTGGTTCCCCACGTGGCGCGCGACCTGATCACCGACAAGACCGCGACCCCGCGCCAGAGCTTCAACTGGCCGTCCTGCGGCGTGTCGCAGAAGAACCTGATGCTGGTGCGCAAGGGCATGAACGCCGTGTCCAACGAACCGGGCGGCACCGCCTACAAGGCGCGCATCGACATCGAGGGCATGTGGCTGTCGGGCAAGACCGGCACCGCCCAGGTCCGCCGCATCACCATGCGCGAGCGTGAGACCGGCGTGAAGAAGAACGAGGACCTGCCATGGAAGGAGCGCGACCACGCGCTGTTCGTGGCCTATGCGCCCGAGGACAACCCACGCTATTCGATCGCCGTGGTGGTCGAGCACGGCGGCGGCGGCTCGGCGGTGGCGGCGCCCATCGCGCGTGACATCATGATCGAGGTCCAGAAGAAGGAACGCGCCCGCATGGCCGGGCACACCGACGGAGGCACCGGCCTATAATGCGCTCGCCGCGGCTTTCGCCCCAGCTCAACCGCACCGAGATGACATGGCGCGATAAGATCTGGCAGATCAACTGGTCGCTGATCTCCGTTCTCACCGCCATCGCCAGCGTCGGCTTTCTCACCCTCTATTCGGCGGCCCAGGGCTCGCTGGAACCGTGGGCCATCAAGTCCATGGTCCGCTTCGCCATGGGCATCTCGATCATGATCACCGTGGCGCTGATCGACATCCGCTTCTGGATGCGGCACGCCTATGCGTTTTACCTGGTGTCGGTGGTGCTGCTGGTGGCGGTGGACATCAGGGGCGTGATCGGCATGGGCGCGCAGCGCTGGATCGACCTGGGCTTCATCCAGCTTCAGCCATCCGAGATCATGAAGATTGCCCTGATCCTGACGCTGGCCCGCTATTTCCATGGCGCCACTTTGCAGGACGTGGGACGCCCGCTGTTCCTGATCCCACCGCTGGTGATGGTGTTGGCGCCCGTGGGCCTGGTGATGAAACAGCCGGATCTGGGCACCGCCATGATGCTGCTGATGACGGCGGGTGCCATCTTCTTCATGGCCGGCGTGCGGCTGTGGAAGTTCGCCGTGCTGATCGCCGGCGGCGCCGGCGCCATCCCGGTGGCATGGCAATTCCTGCACGATTACCAGAAGAAGCGCGTGCTGATCTTCCTCAATCCGGACCAGGACCCGTTGGGCGCCGGCTATCACATCACCCAGTCCAAGATCGCGCTGGGCTCGGGCGGCATTTTCGGCAAGGGCTATTTGATGGGGACGCAATCGCGCCTCAACTTCCTGCCCGAGAAGCAGACCGACTTCATCTTCACCATGTTCGGCGAGGAATGGGGCCTGATGGGCGGTTTGTTCCTGCTGGGCCTGTATGTGGTGCTCACCATGCTGGGCTACGCCATCGCCATGCGCTGCCGTTCCCAGTTTGGCCGCCTGACCGCGCTGGGCATGACCACTACCTTCTTCCTCTACTTCTTCATTAACACCGCCATGGTGATGGGTCTGGTGCCGGTGGTCGGCGTCCCGCTGCCGCTGATCTCGTATGGCGGCACCGCCATGCTGTCGCTGCTGTTCGGCTGGGGCCTGGTGATGAGCGCCTACATCCACCGCGATGTCCCCATCGGGCGCCGGGGTGCGCACGAAGACTGACGCCATTATCCGGTGATCGGAACCGATCCCCGGGGTCCCTCATGCGCCGGGCGGGTTTCTCCGAAGCCCTGGGCTCCCGCGGCCTAAGCCGCG
>JAEZFE010000243.1 GCA_023437865.1 Pseudomonadota bacterium
GGGCGGATCATTCCGCTTCCGGGGTCCAGCTCTGGCGGCCCAGCACCTCGCGCTTGCCCTGGTGGTTGGCGGGCGTGACGATGCCATCGGCTTCCATGCGTTCGACCATGCGCGCCGACCGGTTGTAGCCGATCTGCAATTGGCGCTGGATGAAGCTGATCGAGACCTTGCGCTCGCGCATCACCAGCGCCACCGCTTGATCATAAAGATCGTCGCCCGAGCCCATGCCGCCGCCCTCGTCGGCGGGGCCATCGTCCAGACCGGCAAATTCCTCGTCGGTGATGGCGTCCTGGTATTCCGGCTCACCCTGGGCCTTGAGGTGGGTCACCACCTGCTCAACCTCGGCATCGGAGACGAACGGGCCATGCACGCGGGTGACACGGCCGCCACCAGCCATGAACAGCATGTCGCCCTGGCCCACCAGCTGCTCGGCACCCGATTCGCCCAGGATGGTGCGGCTGTCGATGCGGCTGGTGACCTGGAACGAGATGCGGGTGGGGAAGTTGGCCTTGATGGTGCCGGTGATAACGTCGACGCT
This sequence comes from Pseudomonadota bacterium, assembly GCA_023437865.1. Classification (GTDB taxonomy): domain Bacteria; phylum Pseudomonadota; class Alphaproteobacteria; order Rhodospirillales; family Magnetospirillaceae; genus Magnetospirillum. The sequence goes on from JAEZFE010000243.1 coordinate 539, forward strand.
GGGGCGCTGGGTCGCCATGATCAGATGGATTCCCGCCGCGCGGGCCATCTGGGCCAGACGCTGGATGGCGGCTTCCAATTCGCGGCCGGCGACCATCATCAGGTCAGCCATCTCGTCGACGATGATGACGATATAGGGCAGCGGCCGCAGGTCGATGGGCTGCTCCTCGTAGACCGGCTCGCGCGTGGCCTTGTCGAAGCCGACCTGAACCTGATGCGTGACTTTCTGGCCGGTGCGCGCCAGCTCGGTCAGGCGCACGTTGTAGCCTTCGATGTTGCGCACGCCCAGCAGCGCCATGGCGCGATAGCGGGTCTCCATCTCGCGCACCGCCCACTTCAACGCCTTCACCGCCTTGTCGGGGTCGGTCACCACTGGGGTCAGCAGGTGCGGAATGCCGTCGTAGATGGACAATTCCAGCATCTTGGGATCGACCATGATCAGACGGCACTGGTCGGGCTTGAAGCGGTAAAGCAGCGACAGGATCATGGCGTTGATGCCGACCGACTTGCCCGAGCCGGTGGTGCCGGCAATCAGCAGATGCGGCATGCGGGCCAAATCGGCCACCACCGGATCACCGGCGATGTCCTTGCCCAAAGCCAAAGGCAGGCGGCCGGAGAAATCCTGGAAAGCGGGCGCTTCGAGGATTTCGCGCAGGTAAACGGTTTCGCGCACCGGGTTCGGCAGCTCGATGCCCATGACGCTGCGGCCCGGCACCACCGCGATGCGGGTGGTGATGCAACGCATGGAGCGCGCGATGTCGTCGGCCAGGTTGATGACCGTGGACGATTTGGTGCCCGGCATGGGTTCGAATTCGTAGAGCGTCACCACGGGGCCCTGGTGGACCTCCATGATCTCACCGCGCACCTTGAAGTTCCGCAACACCCCTTCCAGGGCGCGGGCGGTGGCGGCCAGGGCGTCCTCGTCCTCCTCCTGCTCGTCGACCGGCGGCGGCAGTTGCAGCAATGGGATCGGCGGCAGGCGGTAGCGCTTCGGCTGATCGGGATCGGCCACCATGGCGGGCGGTTGGATGGCGGGCGCGGGCGCCTCCTCCATCACGCTATCCGCTTCCGCCATGGCATCCTCCGCCCCGGCTTCCTCGCCGCTGCCCGGCAAGCGGTCGTCGCCGTCCTCCAACTCCGGCTCGGCGGCGCCACGGGCGAAGGTCTCGCCCCATTCCACGCCGGCAGCGAAGGCGAAGGCGGCGATGGCGGCCTGGGCCTCGTCGGTCTGGGCGGTGCCATAGGCCACGGTGGCTTCGGGACGGCCAGGGAACACCTCGATGTCCCATTCCACCGACCCGTCGGGCCAGGCGTGCTGGGCCAGCCGGAACGGCTTGCTGTTGACGGCGCACCAGAAATTGAAATCGGCCGCGCTGAGCGGCTGGTTGTTGTCGTCGCTCACGTCACAGCACCCTGTAAACCGCAACCAATGCCTTTTCGACCGCGCCGTCGTCGTCGAAGAACGGCAGCAGCAGACGTTCCCAGGTTTGCACGGCGCCGCCGAAATCCGCGGTGTAATGGCGGGCCAGGGGTCTGCCCTCGGCGCGCAGCGCGGCATATTCCCCTTCGAGAATACGGCGCTGGGCCTCGGGCAATTGGTCGATGGAGCGGCCCACCATGTCGGCACCGAAGGCCAAGGACAGGTTGACGCCGTAATAGGCATAGCGGGGGCGCTCTTCGGCCAGGGCATCGACCACCACAAGGTTGTCGAGCCAGCGGCGCAGCATGGCCGGGGTAAGGTCTGCCGCCGAGGACAGCCCTTCGCTGCCGCCGTGGGCCAGCCACCAGTCGTAAAGAGCCTGAAGTTCCGGATGACGAAGCTGCTCGGTGTTCATTCAGTGAAAGCCAGCGAGGGTTGCGCGGGGTCGGTCCCGGCCACGGGGGCGCGGGCCGGGAGAGTAGCGCTTCCGTCCGGGCCACTCAATGGCCGCAACAGGGGGACCGCCGGCCAGCGGGCTACAGTGCCTTGACCACGTCGGCGATGACCGCCTTCAAGGCGGCGGGTTGCACCGGCTTGTGCATGATATCGAGTCCATGCGCCCTGACCTCGCGGATGCGCTCGGGCGCGGTGTCACCGGTGATGATGACGCTCGGGATGGCGCGCCCGAACAACTGCCGGATGTGGTCCACCGCTTCCGCTCCGGTGCGCCCCGCCCGCAGCCGGTAATCGGCCAGTATCAGAGCAGGCGGGCGGCCCTCGCGCACCAACGCGTCGATGGCTTCGTCCTCGCCGGTGGCGGTGACCACTTCGTAGTTCCACATCTCGATGACCATGCGCAGCGCCCTCAGGACTGCATTCTCGTCATCGATCACCAGCACCATCGGCTTTCCCTGCCGATTGCCCTGTCCCAGCGCCATGGCCAGATGCGAGATGTTGCGCGAGCGGTCGAAGCCAACCAGCGGCACGTCCACCGCGAACAGGGAGCCCTTGCCCTCGCCCGAACACACCTTGACCGGACAATTCATCAGCCGCGACAGACGTTGCACAATGGCCAGCCCCAACCCCAGCCCCTTGGCACGGTCGCGTTCACTGTTACCAACCTGGTAGAATTCCTCAAAAATGTCGTCGAGATGGGATTTGGGGATCCCGATGCCGGTGTCCCACACCTCGACACGCAGCCACTCGCCACGAAGCCGGCACCCCACCAGGATGCGCCCCTGATTGGTGTATTTAAGCGCATTGGCTAACAGGTTCTGCATGATGCGGCCTAGCAAGGTGGCATCGGTGCGCACGATAGCCGAACTGCGCACAACCTTGACCTGCACCCCCTTTTCCGCTGCCTGGGGGGTAAGCTCAGCCACCAGCCGGTCCATCAAGGTCGCGATCGGAACATTGGTCTCCTCGGGAACCACCACTCCGGCGTCCAGCCGGGATACATCGAGCAAGGCATTCAGCAAGCCATTCAGGGCCTCCAGTGAGCCTTGCAGCTCATGCAACACCGGTGTCGCAGCACTGTCACCAAGCTTGGACTCAATAGCCGAGGCGAAGAACACCAGGGCTTGAACGGGCTGGCGCAAATCGTGGCTGGCCGACGCAAGGAACTTCGACTTGGCGACGTTGGCGCGTTCAGCTTCGTCCTTCGCGGCCCGCAGGGCCTCTTCCGCCTGCTTGCGCTCGGTGATATCGCGCGAAACGCGTACGAAGCCGCGCATGCCGCCAGCGGCGTCCCACAGCGGAGTAATCACTGTGTGCGCCCAGAAAAGGCCGCCATCCTTGCGCACGCGCCAGCCCTCGCCCTCGAAACGCCCATGCTCGCGCACAAGCCGCAGCGCCTCGGCGGCATCCTCAACATGATCCGCGGGGTAAAGGACATCCATGCCCTTGCCGATGATCTCGCCGGCGGTCCAACCGTAGAGGCGCCCTGCACCCTCGTGCCAGCTGACGACCCGGCCATCCAGGTCCAACCAGATGATCGCGTAATCACGTACGTTGTCGACGATCAGCCGGAAACGCTCCTCGCTTTGGCGCAAATCCTCCTCGATCGTCTTGCGCCCACTGATGTCGCGGACAATGCCGGTGAAGATGCGCCCGCCCGCCGCCACCGCCTCGCCCACCGACAGATCCATGGGAAAGGTACTGCCGTCCTTGCGCCGGCCTTCCACCTCGCGCCCGACGCCGATGATGCGGCGCTGGCCGGTGGCCCGGTAGCGTTCGAGGTAACCGTCATGGGCGCTGTGATAGGGCTCGGGCATCAGCATGCGGACGTTGTTGCCCACCATCTCCGCCGCCGTGTAGCCGAACATTTTCTCGGTCGCGGGATTGGCGCTCAGGATAATGCCGCGCGGGTCGATGGTGATGATGCCATCCACCGCCGTGTCCAGGATCGCCCGGGTACGCGCCTCACTGTCGCGCAATTGCTGCTCGGTCTGCTTGCGCGCGGTAATGTCGCGCACAATGCCCGCGAAGACGCGCCGCCCATTGTTGCGGCTTTCGCCCACCGCCAGATCCATGGGGAAGGTGGAGCCATCCTTGCGCTTGCCCGTGACCTCGCGCCCAGCCCCGATGATCTTGGGGCGCCCTGTGGCCTTGTAGGCCGCCAGGTAGCCGTCGTGGTCGGAATGATAGGGCTCGGGCATCAGGATGTTGACGTTCTGGCCGATCACCTCGGCAGCCGCATAGCCGAAGATCCGTTCGGCGGCACGGTTGAACGCCTCGATCCGGCCGTTCTCGTCAATGGTGACGACGCCATCCACCGCCGCGTCGAGTATGGCCGAGGTTTTCCCCTCCGCTGAGCGCACTGACCGGTTCGCCCGGCGCAGAAACAGGCCGAAGCCCAACCACGTCACCGCCAAAAGCATCAACAATGCCATGGAGGTAGCTGAAGTTACGATCATTAGTGGCCCACCCGCCTAGCCAAAGGTCCTGCCCACCTAATTGGTGGATGTGGCAAGCGGATGCGACCCGCCCCATTTGGGGGAGGCGACGGCAAGCACAACCTTGGTCGTGTGCGCCCCAGACTTCCGGCGCATTGCGGCGGGCAAGGCAGCCTGCGATGGTCTTGCCGCTTTTAGGAGGGGGATTGGGTGACCGTCCATCATCTTGCTGACCAGGCGCGCCGCCAGCTTATCCGCGCCATCGTGGCGTATCTGGAAGAATGCAACCAGCAACGGGCGGGGGAATTGGCCGCAGCACGCCGCCGATACGAGGCGCTAACCCAGAGCGAGTTGTCGGCGGGGGCGGAGGAGTGGAAACCGCTGATCCGCGCCGCCACCGAGCAATGGCAGAAACGAGCCGGCTGACTTGGCGCCTACAGCTCGCGCACCATCGCCTCGGCAGGCACGGTCACCGAGAAGCAGGAGCCCCGCCCTTCGGCCGAGCGCACGCCCACGCTGAAGCCCAGCAGCGCGGAGGTCTTGCGCGCGATGCTGAGGCCGAGACCGAGGCCCTTGCCCCGGTCGCGTTCGGAATTGCCCAATTGCACGAACTCGGCGAAGATTTCCTCGGTCTTCTCTGCCGGAATGCCGTGTCCGGTATCATAGACCTCAATGCTGCACCCTCCGCCTGCGCGGCGCCGGCAGCCCACCAGGATACGGCCCGACCGGGTGTGCTTGACGGCGTTGGCAACCAGATTGGACAGTATCTGCGCGAGCAGCGTCGGATCGGTCAGCACCTGCAGGCTTGACCGGACACTGCCGATTGTCAGGCCCTTGGCCTCGGCGTCGCGTTGCAGTGGCGTGCATACCTGGCTGATCAAATCGCCGAGGCGGACCACCTCGACCTGCGGCTCGATGATGCCGCTTTCCAGAACCGAGAAGTGCAGCAACGCTTCCAGCAGCCCCTCGGCTGCACCAAGAGCCTCGCCCATGCCGCTGACTGCCGGCTGGGAACGCGTGGCTTCTGCCGAGGCCAATACCTCCCAGTACAGCCGCATAGCCTGGATAGGCTGGCGCAGATCGTGGCTGGCCGCCGCGAGGAAATGCGACTTGGCCGCATCGGACAGCTCCAGACGGCGCTTGTAAGCCTCGTCGGCCCTGACCCGGCGCAGAATGGCAACGTAAACGAACGCCGAGAGCCCCAGGCCAATCGACAGCCAGACCGCCTGCATCAACGTCTCACGCTGCCAACGATCCCGCCATGGCAGGGAATGCACGCCCGCAATGGCAAGCAGCGGATAACCCTCTACTTCGCGGCCGGCGTATATCTTGCCGTTGGCCTCCAGCGGCGAGAAATCATGGAGGCGTTCGGCCAGTTCGTCATCGATGCCGCCGAGAGGGGGAATCTCGAAGATGAACTTGCCGTATTCCAGGCGCTTGAGCGTGATGGAATTCAGACCGTTGCTGAGAAAGCCGCGATACGCCTCGTTAACGGAGGCCAGCCGCAACGAGGTCGAGACGATGCCCTCCAGCTCACCATTGGCCGAGCGGATGGTGCGTGCTATCGGAACGATATCCGCGTTGCTGACCTTGCCGGTGACAGGATCACCGAACACCACCGATTTTTCGCCCTTAGCCAAGGCCACCTTGAAATAGTCGCGGTCGGCAATGTTGACGATACGTCCCTCGATATCGGTGCTGGATGCGATCGCGACGCCATTGGGCTGAAACACCCAGAAAATCGTATCCAAGGGCATGGCATCAGCCAGTTCGCGAAGCAGCAGGGTGCCCTCGCCGGTGCCGAAAAACGCCATGCCATGACTCTGTACCCGCTGGCGGATGATCAGCAATGCCCGGTCAAGCGCGCTCACCGACCGGCCGATCTGGTTTGCCAGCAGATTGGCCTGCCGGCTGGCCTCGGCCGCCGCGTTCTCCTGCGCGCTACGGAAGCTCTGCCATGTGTTGAAGGCAAACGCAAAGACCATGAGCAGACAGGCCGCCCCCAACCAGACCTTGGTCAAGAACAAGGTCTCAGAGCCTGAGCGGGAAGCCTGGGAATGCGCCATGTGCAAAAACTTTATATGAATATTTTCTGCACCTGGGTAGCGCAACACGAAACAGGTGACAACATTTTAGTTATCAAACTCTTTTGCCGCACCACACCAAATCACGATCAGTAACGCACAGCACAATGCAACTTAGACACTACTATAAAGATACGGAAAGATAACGCGCAGCAACGCCAACAAAACCACGCAAATTACCCTCGACTGATCTCCGGCCGCCCAACATTGATACGGCGCCTCAAAGTTTATCCACTCAACCAGTAGGGCTTTTACCTGCGACGACATGGCCAATGCTGCTGAACGGCTGGGTAGACC
>JAEZFE010000286.1 GCA_023437865.1 Pseudomonadota bacterium
GGCAGGAGCGCGTCCAGGAGATCATCGCCAAGGACTTGAAGGGCCACATCGGCTTCCTCGCCCAGAACGTGAAGACGGTCGACTTCGAGGACCCGGTGTTCGAGCCGTACGCCCTTCGCGAGATGAACGGCGTCCAGCTTGCCGTGATCGGCCAGGCGTTTCCCTACACGCCGATCGCGAATCCCCGATACATGGTGCCGGATTGGTCCTTCGGGATCCAGGACGACAACATGCAGGCGATGGTCGACGAGGCCAGGTCGAAGGGGGCGCAGGTCGTCGTCGTGCTGTCGCACAACCGCATGGACGTCGACCTGAAGATGGCGTCGCGGGTCACCGGCATCGACGCCATCCTGGGCGGCCACACCCACGATGGCATGCCTGCGCCCACCATCGTCAAGAATGCGAGCGGCCAGACGCTGGTGACCAATGCCGGCTCCAACGGCAAGTTCCTGGCCGTGATGGACCTCGACGTCAGCGGCGGCAAGGTTCAGGACTTCCGCTACCGGCTGCTGCCGGTCTTTTCCAACCTGCTGCCGCCGGATCCCGCCATGCAGGCGTATGTCGACAAGGCACGCGCGCCTTTCCAGGACAAGCTCGCCGAGAAGCTCGCGGTCAGCGAGGGGCTGCTGTATCGGCGCGGCAATTTCAACGGCACCTGGGACCCGCTGATCCTGGACGCGATCATGGCAGTCAAGGGCGCGGAAATCGCCTTCTCGCCCGGCTTCCGCTGGGGCACGACCCTGCTGCCGGGCCAGGACATCACGCGCGAGATGATGATGGACCAGCTGGCGATCACCTACCCCATGTCCACGCTGACGGACATGAACGGGGCCACCATCAAGACGGTGCTCGAAGACGTCGCTGAGAATCTCTTCCACCCCGATCCCTACTACCAGCAGGGTGGCGACATGGTCCGCGTCGGCGGGCTCCAGTACACCTGCACCCCGGCCGCCGGGTCCGGATCACGCATTTCGGACATGACCTTGAACGGCAAGCCGATCGAGGCCGACAAGATCTACAAGGTGGGCGGGTGGGCCCCGGTGGCGGAGGGCGCGAGCGGCGAGCCGATCTGGGATGTGGTCGAAGGCTATCTGCGCGATCGCAAGACCATCTTGCCAAAGCGCCCGAATCGGCCGAAAGTGATTGGCGTGGAAGGCAACCCGGGGATCGCCACATGAGCGCACGTTGCACGTCTCTGTCCCTGATCCTGCCGCTCGCGCTGGCCGCCAGCGGCGCGGGCGCCGAGCAATCGGTTGTGCTGTTCCCTTCCCTGACCATGGAAGCGGCGTTGAAGACGGCAACGGCCGCCATGGGCGAGTGCCGCAAGCAGGGAGCGCTGGTCGCCGTCGCCGTGACGGACCGGGCGGGCAACGTGCTCGCCCTCTTGCGGGATCCGCTTGCCGGCATGCACACGGTGGACACGGCCAGCCGCAAGGCATGGACTGCGGTCAGCTTCCGGAATCCGACCAGCGTGCTGGAAAAGGCCACCGGTCCAGCCACGGCCAGCAGCGGTATCCGGCATCTTCCCGGGGTCGCCATGATCGGCGGCGGCCTGCCGATCGAGGCCGCCGGCGCATTGGTGGGCGCAGTCGGCATATCGGGCGCACCGTCCGGCGAGCTCGACGAAGCCTGTGGGAAGGTCGGCATCGAAGCCATCCAGGCCGATCTCGAGATGGGGTCCTGAATGGCCTCGCTCGCGAGCGCGGCGGCGCTGCTCGCGATGGCCACCGCCTTGACGGTGGGCGCGGCGATGGCGGCTGGAGTGGCGCAGGCGGCGGAGGTACCGGAATTCGCCCCGGTCTCGGTCCCGATGGCGGCGGTCCAGGTGGCGCCCCACTCGTACTACGTGCTCGGACAGTCGGGAATGGTCTCCACGAGCAACGAAGGCTTCAACTCCAATGCCGGCTTCGTGGTGACGCCGGAGGGCGTGGTCGTGTTCGACGCCCTGGGAACACCGGCGCTGGGCAAGCGCCTCGCGGACATCATCGCCGGCAAGACGTCGCAGCCGGTCAAGCAAGTGGTGGTCAGCCACTACCACTCGGATCACTTCTACGGCGTCCAGGCATTCGACCAGGCCGGGGTCGAGATCATCGCCCACGAGCTGGTGCGGGACTATCTGGCCAGCGAGGCGCCGCGGCTGCGGCTGGAAGAGCGGCGCCAGTCACTGGCGCAGTGGGTCAACAGCCGCTCCCGGATCGTCCCCCCGACTCACTACGTGGAGGACGAAATGGTGTTCCGACTGGGCGGCCTCACGTTCCGGGTCATGCACGCCGGACCGGCCCACACACCCGAAGACCTGATGATGATGGTGGAGGAAGACGGCGTGCTGTTCGTCGGCGACCTGATGATGACCGGGCGCATCCCGTATGTGGCGGATGCGGACGTGTCCGCCTGGATCCGATCCATCGACCGGGTGCTGGCGCTGAAGCCGAAGGTCGTGGTGGGTGGCCACGGCCCCTATTCCACCGACGCCGTCGCCGATCTCACCACCACCCGCGACTACCTCGTCTACCTGAAGGAGAAGCTGTCCGCGGCATTCGAGGAAGGGCTCGGATTCGAAGAAGCCTACAAGG
>JAEZFE010000294.1 GCA_023437865.1 Pseudomonadota bacterium
CAACAGCGCCCTGATGGGCATCGGTCTGATCGACGAGCCGTTGCAGATCCTCAACACCAACATCGCGGTGTACATCGGCATCGTCTATTCCTACCTGCCGTTCATGGTGCTGCCGCTCTACGCTTCGCTGGAAAAGCTGGACCCGTCGCTGCTGGAGGCCGCCGCCGATCTGGGTGCCAAGCCGATCAAGGCGTTCTGGGCGGTGACCTTGCCGCTGTCGATCCCCGGCATTGTCGCGGGCTCGCTGCTGGTCTTCGTACCGGCGGTGGGCGAGTACGTCATCCCCGATTTGCTGGGCGGCGGTGACACCCAGATGCTGGGCAAGGCGCTGTGGGACATGTTCGCGCTGAACCGTGACTGGCCTTCGGCTGCGGCCTTGGCCGTCGCCATGCTGGCGGCGCTGGCCGTGCCCATCGCTTTCTTTCAGAAATGGCAGAACCGCCTTGAGCATCCGGAGGGCGAGGAATGAGGCGTTCGGTCTTCCTGCTCTCATGCCTGGGCTTCGGCTACGCCTTCCTGTACCTGCCCATCGCGCTGCTGGTGGCGTGGTCGTTCAACGGCTCGCGCATCGTCAATGTGTGGGGCGGCTTCTCGACCAAGTGGTATGGCGAACTGGCGCGCAACGACGAATTCCTTACCGCCGCCGGCCTGTCTCTGAAGGTGGCCGCCACCAGCGCCACTGCGGCCCTGATGCTGGGCACACTGGCCGCGGTGGTGTTGGTGCGCTTCGGCAAGTTCCGGGGACGGCTGCTGTTCAACGGCCTGATCGCCGCGCCTCTGGTGATGCCCGAGGTCATCTTGGGTCTGGCGTTGCTCTTGCTGTTCGTCGCCCTGGAACAGGTCACCGGCTGGCCCGATGGCCGTGGCTTCTCCACCATCGCCATCGCCCACACCACCATCGGCATGGCCTACGCCACCGTGGTGGTGCGCTCGCGCCTGGCCCAGATGGACGAGAGCCTGGAGGAGGCGGCCATGGATCTGGGCGCCAAGCCCACCAAGGTGTTCTTCCTCATCACCCTGCCGGTCATCGCCCCGTCGCTGGCCGCCGCTTGGCTGCTGGCCTTCACTCTGTCGCTCGACGACGTGGTGGTTGCCCAGTTCGTCTCCGGCCCCGGCGCCACCACGCTGCCCATCGAGGTGTTTTCCTCGGTCCGGCTGGGCGTCAGCCCCCAGGTCAACGCGCTTGGCACCATCATCGTCGTGGCGGTGGCCATCATCATCCTCACGGTGTGGAAGTTGATGGGGGTGAAGAAGAGATAGGTTGCCTGTCCTACCGGATACGGCTCGTTGCCGGTCGGGGAGGGCAAGCCTGTTGTGAATACAATCGGGACGAGCAAAAATGCTCCCGCCTTTTTCAATGAAGGGGGAGCAGATGGCGGGCGTCGACGATATATTGGACGGCATTCTCCAGCGTGAGGGCGGGTTCGTGGACAACCCAGCCGACCCGGGTGGAGCCACCAATCACGGTATTACCCAGGCGACGCTGTCGGCTTGGCTGGGGCGGGCGGCGAGCGTTGATGATGTCGAGGCGCTTTCCGCCGACACCGCCAAGCAGATCTATACGGCCAATTACTATACTAAGCCGCACATAGACCAATTGCCGGAGGTGATCCAGCCGGTGATGTTGGACGCGGCGGTCAATTCAGGTCCCGGCCAGGCGGTGAGGTGGCTGCAGCAGGTCCTCAACGCCAACAGCTATGGTCCGCTGACGGTGGACGGGGGCGTCGGCCCCGCCACCATCGCCGCCGCCGACAAGGCTGCCGCCGCGATGGGCACGGCGCTCAACAAGGCGCTGGTCGAGGTGCGGCGGGCTTTCCTGGTCAGCCTGGGGCAGCAGCACCCGCAGCAACAGCAATTCGAGAAGGGCTGGATGGCCCGCTGCGACGCGCTGGAAGCGCAATACGCTTAAGACGGTCGGGCACGGAAGCCCAGCCTCCGTGCCCATTTCCGCGTTTAGCGCCCGAACAGGCCCTTGAGGGCACCGCCGGTCTCGATGATGGCGTTCACCGTATCGAGTGGGTTGTCCGTTCGGTCCGGCTGAGCCTTGGCGGCTGTCGCGCCGTGCTCCATGTCGGGTCCGTCCAGCATCAGCATGCCGGTGGTCTTGAGCCGCACCTTGACGCCCCACACCGGGTCCTTGGGCTTTTCAGGCCAGCCGGTATTGAGTTCGCGGCCATAGGCGGTGAAGCGCAACATGGCGCCGCCGGCCTCCTTGAAGATGCCGGCGGGAATGGTGCAGGTGGTGGTGTTGGGTGCCATCAGCAAACCGTCCTTGACCCATTTCTCCACGTCGGCGCTGGGCAGGTAGTCGTGCAGGGCCCAGCCGGGCTCCTGGATTTCGGCTGAGGACCAGATCACCATATCGTCCTCGCCCCGGCTCGCCATCACCGAAGTGAACTGGCCGATGGCGGTGGGAATCTGCGCCCAGCTGAGATGCACTGCGCCGGCGGTGTCGCCCTGTTTGCGCAGGCGTACCGGAGCCATGAAGTCCTGCGGCGCGCCGATGGCGAAGCGGATGTCGGGGGTGTAGTTGCCCGACACCTGATGATCGCCGATCAGCGACGCGCCAGCCGGCACCTTGATCTGCGAGTCGCGGTTCGGCCATTCGCCATAGCTGCGCGCGGTGCTGGCCGAGGGCGGACGCTGGCGGTTGGCGCGGCCCATGAACGCCTTGCCGAACTCGGCGGGGGGCATCTTCGTCAGGTCGTAAACCTTGGGCTGGCCGGACCGCACGGTGGCGCCGCAGCCCCAATAGACCGAGATGCGCCCGCGCGGTTTTTCCATGGTGGTGGAGGTGTCGTCGTCGCGGTCGGGTGTGTGCACGGCCCGTTGGTGTTCGGGGCTCAGCAGCGGCAGCGCTTCACCCATCCGCAGGCCGGCGGGGATGGCGTGGGCGGCGCGCGGTGCGCCGGTCGGCGTGTCGGGCGAGGCCAGTTGCAGGGTCAGCGTGCGCTCGTCGGCGCCCGGCATGCCGCCGCCCATCAACCCGGCCATCATCCCGCCCATGCCGGGCATGCCCTGGATCGACCCCTCGCCTGTCGCCACGCTAATCCAATAAATCGTCGGCGGGCGCTTGGCCTCGGCCCAGGCCGCCCCCGGAACCGTGATGGCCGCCACGGCGGCAATGGTCGCGAAGCACTTCATCCGAACCCCCTCGGTCATTTCGCTCAAGGGGTGAAGGCCTATCACCATTTTGCGCACAGGTGGATCGGGTGGACACCTTGGCCGGGCCGGTTCATTGGATCTAGGCGAGTTCGCCAAGGTCTTTGCGCGCGCTGCCGCCGTTGCCACATGCCAGCAATGGAGATGGAGAGGCCGTCATGGGCGAGGCGCAAGGACAGGCCGGCTTTCCCTCGGCGCACCGTGTGCGCGAGATCGGCACCCGGCAGGTGTGGGGCTGGCTGGATGCCGGCTGGCACGATCTACTAAAGGCGGGTTGGGTCAGCCTGGCCTATGGTGCGCTGTTCGTCCTCATCGGCTTTTTCATCACCGGCGGGCTGGTGTGGCTGGGGATGCCCTATCTGATCACGCCCATGATCGGCGGCTTCCTTCTGGTGGGGCCGTTGCTGGCGCTCGGGCTCTACCACATCTCCGCCGATCTGGAGGTCCGCCGCCGGCCCAGCTTTTGGCGGGCGCTGCTGGCATGGCGGGTCAACACCTTCCACATCCTGACTGCCGGCCTGATCCTGATGTTGACCATGATGATCTGGGCGCGGCTGTCGGTGGTGCTGTTCGCCCTGTTCTTTCCCTACCAATCCATGAGCCTGGAAAGCTTCCTGCTTCAGCTCGTCACCTTCCAGGGGGTGGTGTTCAGCCTGTTCATGCTGGCACTGGGCTTTCTGTTCGCGGCTGCCGCCTTCGTGACCAACGTGGTCACGTTGCCGATGATGATGGACGAAAGGACCGACGTGTTCGCCGCCGCTCTGATCTCGGTCATCGCCGTGGTCAAGAACCCGCGCCCCATGGCGCTATGGGCGGCGCTCATCGTCGCCATCATCGGGCTGGGGCTGGCGACCGCGTTCCTCGGCCTGGTGGTGGCGCTGCCGCTGATCGGGCATGCCAGCTGGCATGCGTATCGGGATGTGGTGAAAAAAAGCTGAGTTGAGTGCAGTTATTGGTGGTGGTATGGGGTGGGGTGCGCAACACGGAGGGCGCACATATGAAAATCCATCCTCTAATTCCTGTCGTCATCTCCTTGGCGGCTCTTGGGGTTTCAACGCTTTCATTTTTTAAGGCTTCCGAGAACCTTTCCAATCAAAGGGCGGGGCAGAGGCCACGCATTGATGTAATAGAGGAGAGCTTGACTGATGTTAATTCAGGCAAGCTTGAGCTGATTTTCGCATTTAAAAATGTTGGCAGTCAGTCAGCGAAGGATGTTGTGGTCCGTCTTATCGGCCTTGAAAATGAGACGTCAGTGCCGGGCTTTGATGATCGCATTGAGGCAGTCAATCCGGTGCATCCTGGTGCTACAAAAATTGCCAATATTCCTATCAATGAAGTTAATAAGATGAAGAATATCCTCGCCTGTGTTTCCTATGCCGGTCAGGAGGGGAAGTTTAGTGATGTCTATGCGTACAGCCACGACGCCAGGGTAACCGCACTCAGCAAATTTGGTGTGTACGCGAACATGCGAAAGGAGATGCTTGACCGTTTGCAAGACCGCAAATTGTGTGGCTAGGGCGGCCTACCCCAGCAGCGCTTCCAGGAAAATCTCGCCGTAGCGTTCCAGCTTGGCCTCGCCGATGCCGTGGATGCCGCGCATTTCATGCAGCGACAACGGGCGCCGGGCGGCCAGTTCCATCAGGGTGCGGTCGGGGAATACGGCATAGGCCGGGATGCCCTGGTCGGCGGCCAGTTCGCGGCGCAGTTCCTTGAGCTCGGCCAGCAGGTCCTCGTCGTAATCGGTGGGTGCGCCCACCGGCGGGGTTTTCCCCCGCTTGGCCTTGGCGCGCAGCACGTCCGAGCGGATCTCGATGCGGCTCTTGCCGCGCAGGACCTGGCCGCCCTCCTCGGTCATCTTCCAGGCGCCGTATTCGGACAAATCCTGGGTCATCAGGCCGGCGGCGTAGAGCTGGCGGAAGATGGAATGCCATTGTGGACGCGTCCGCTCCTTGCCGACGCCGAAGGTGGGCAGGGTGTGGTGGCCGTGGTGCAGTACGGAATCGGTCTCGGTGCCGACCAGAATGTTGATCAGATGATCGGTGCCGAAGCGCTGGCCGGTGCGATAGATGGCCGACAGGATCTTCTGGGCGTCGATGGTGCCGTCATAGACCTCGACGCCGGTGATGCACAGGTCGCAATGGCCGCACGGCTCGCTGGTCTCGCCGAAATAGGACAGCAGGGTCTGGCGGCGGCAGCGCGGAGCCTCGCATAGGGCCAGGAGCGCGTTGAGCTTCTGGCGCTCGACCCGCTTCTGCTCCTCGCTGGCCTGGCTGTCCTCGATCTGCATGCGCCGCAGCTTGACGTCGCCCAGGCCGTACAGCGTCAGCGTATCGGCGGGCAGGCCGTCGCGCCCGGCGCGGCCGATTTCCTGGTAATAGGCCTCGATGCTCTTGGGCAGGTCGGCGTGGGCGACGAAGCGCACGTCGGGCTTGTCGATGCCCATGCCGAAGGCCACCGTCGCCACCATGGTGATGCCGTCCTCGCGCAGGAAGGTATCCTGGTTGGCGTCGCGCACCTGCTTGTCCAGGCCGGCATGGTAGGGCAGGGCGCGGTGGCCGGCGGCGTTGAAGGCGGCGGCCAGATCCTCGGTGCCGGCGCGCGAGCCGCAATAGACCACCCCGCTTTGGCCCTTGCGCACCGACAGGAAGTCCAGCAACTGCTTCTTGGCGCTGTTCTTGGCCGCCATGGCCAGCATCAGATTGGGGCGGTCGAAGCCGCCGATGAAGACGCGCGGTTCTTCGTCGAACAGGCGGGCGATGATGTCGGCGCGGGTGGCGGCATCGGCGGTGGCGGTGAAGGCCACCGTCTGGATGCCGCCCAACTCGCGCCGCAGCTCGCCCAAGGCCAGGTATTCCGGACGGAAATCGTGCCCCCAGGCGCTGACGCAATGGGCCTCGTCGATGGCGAGGCGGGTGGCGCCGGCGCTGCGCAGCAATTCGACGGTGTCCTGACGGGCCAGCCGTTCGGGCGCCAGGTAGAGCAGGCGCAGATCACCGTCGCGCAGGGAGTCGAAGATGCGCCGGGTTTCCGCCGGGTCGTTGCTGGAATTCAGCGCGGCGGCGTTGATGCCGTAATTGGTCAGCTGCGCCACCTGGTCGCGCATCAGGGCGATCAGCGGCGAGACCACCACGGTCAGCCCGTTGCCGACCAGCGCCGGCAATTGGTAGCACAGCGACTTGCCCGCGCCCGTGGGCATGATGGCGAGCACGTTCTGCCCCTCCAGGATGGTGCCGATGATGGCATCCTGGCCGGGGCGGAAATCGGCGAAACCGAAAACGGACGAGAGCAGCGAACGGGCGCGGTCGAGCATGACGGGCGGACTATACGCCCCCAGGCCCGCACATGCCATGATCTCGCCATCAACCGGACATAGGGATGGCGCAAAGGGGGTAGATGCTCCTCTCCATCGCATAACTCTCCCCGAGAGAAACGTCCATGATCCGCAAAGCCGTTCTTCCCGTTGCCGGTATGGGTACCCGTGTGCTTCCCGCCACCAAGGTGCTGCCCAAGGAGCTGTTGCCGGTCGTCGACAAGCCGCTGATCCAGTACGCCGTCGAAGAGGCCGCCGAGGCCGGGATCACCGAGATCGTGCTGGTCACCGCCAAGGGCAAGGAATTGCTGGCCGATCATTTCGACACCTCGGCGGAGCTTGAGCGCCAGTTGGAGGCGCGCGGCAAGACCGAATTGCTGGAGATCGCCCGCAGCACCTGCCCCAAGGGCGTCACCATCACCACCGTGCGCCAGCCCGCTCCGCTGGGCCTGGGCCACGCGGTGTGGTGCGCCAAGCCGGTGGTCGGCAACGAACCCTTCGCCGTGCTGCTGCCCGACGACCTGATCATGGGCAAGCCGGGCTGCCTCAAGCAGATGGTCGAGCAGTGGAACCAGACGCGCGGCCATCTGGTGGCGGTCGAAAACGTGCCGCTCGAACAGGTGAACCGTTACGGCATCCTCGATGTGGTCGAGGAAAAGGGCCAGGTCGCCAAGGCGCGTGGCATGGTCGAGAAGCCCAAGCCCGAGGAGGCCCCGTCCACCCTGTCGGTCATCGGTCGCTACATCCTGGAGCCCGCGGTGTTCGATTATCTGGACAGGAAGCAGAAGGGTCAGGGCGGCGAAATCCAGCTGACCGACGCCATCGCCGCCTCCATCGCCCAGGTGGGCCTGTCGGGCTTCCGCTTCGTTGGTACCCGCTATGATTGCGGCAACAAGGCGGGCTATGTGACCGCCATCATCGATCAGGCGCTGGCCCATCCCGAAACTGCTGCCGCCATCTACGCCCATCTGGACGCATTGAGAGGTGGCCGCCGGGTGGCCTGAACAAGCCACATACCTTCGCCAAGTTGCGCACATGGTGGCCGGCACGTAAATTGGAATTAATCCAATTACTGTGCTGGCCATCATGCGTCCACTCTGGCTCCGCAGCATGAACCTGGGCATCGAGGATCTGGATGCCGAACATCGTCACCTCTACGAACTGCTGGAGGAGGTGACGGTGCATGTCGAGGACGGCAACGTCTCCGGCGCCCGCGTCCTGGCCGAGGAACTGCTGATCGCCACCGACGAAAACTTCCGGGGCGAGGAAGCCAGCATGGTGGCGACCGCTTATCCGCGCATGGCCGAGCATTTGCGCAGCCACGGTGTGGGCCGCCGCTTTTTGCGTGAACTGGTGGCTGCCACCCGCGACGGCCGCATGGTCCATGCCCAGACCATGATCCAGCAATACGCTGCCCATCACTTCCGCCACCTGATTGTCGATGATGGATTGCTGGCAGAGTGGCTGAAAGACAATCCCTCTCCCTCGGCGTGGCGGGGGGAGGGGGCGCCGCTGGGCTTCGCCCCGCGCCTCCGCTCCCAATCGGCCTCCGCCAGGGGCGTCGGAATATAAAAACGCCGGGCCCGTCTCCAGGCCCGGCGTTCTTCTTAGGCGAACCCTCAGTCGTGCACTGTTTCGCCGTGCAGCGCCAGGTCCAGACCTTCGGTTTCCACGTCCTTGCCGACGCGCAGGCCCATCACCGCGTCGATCAGCTTCAGCAGGATGATGCTGACGACGCCCGACCAGGCGATGGTGATCAGCACGCCTTCCAACTGGATCAGCACCTGGGCGGCATTGCCGTCGAGCAGGCCCGACTTGCCTTCGCCGCCGACGGCGGAGACGGCGAACACGCCGGTCAGGATGGCGCCGAGGATGCCGCCGAGGCCGTGGATGCCGAATACGTCCAGCGCGTCGTCATAGCCGAACGCCTTCTTGAGGCCGGAGACGCCCCAGTAGCAGACCGGGCCGGCGAGGATGCCCATGACAAGCGCGCCCGAGACCGAGACGAAGCCGCAGGCCGGGGTGATGACGACCAGGCCGGCCACCGCGCCCGATACCGCGCCCAGCAGCGACGGCTTGCCGCGGATGACCCACTCGGCCACCGTCCACG
>JAEZFE010000465.1 GCA_023437865.1 Pseudomonadota bacterium
GCTGTAGAGCACCCGGTTCTCGGGCAGGCCCTTGGCGCGCGCGGTGACCACGTATTGCTTGTTGATCTCCTCGAGGAAGGAGTTCTTGGTCAGCATGGTCAGGCCGGCGAAGCTGCCGATCACCAGCGCGGTCACCGGCAGGGCGAGGTGCCAGAAATAATCCACCACCTTGCCGATAGCCGATAGCTGGTCCCAATTGGCACTGGTCAGGCCGCGTAGCGGGAACCAAGCGAAGTAGCGTCCGCCTGCGAACACCACGATCAGCAGGATGGCGAACAGGAAACCCGGCACCGCATAGCCGATGATGATCGCCCACGAACTGGTGATGTCGAAGGTGGAGCCGTCGCGCCGCGCCTTGGCGATGCCCAGCGGGATCGACACCAGATAGATGATGAGCGTGGTCCACAGGCCTAGTGAGATGGACACCGGCATCTTCTCGATGACGAGATCCACCACCGAGGTATCGCGGTAGAAGCTCTTGCCGAAATCGAAGCGCAGGTAATTGCCCAGCATCTGGGCGAAGCGCTCGTGCGCCGGCTTGTCGAAGCCGAATTGCTTCTCGATCTCGGCGATGAAGGCCGGGTCCAGTCCACGCGCGCCGCGATAGGCCCCGCTTGTGCCCTCGCGCCCGCGCGGCGCCTGGGCCTGCATGTCGCCGCCGCCGCCGGAAATGCGCTGAGTCTCTCCCCCCGCCGTGCCTTCAATGCGAGCGATCATCTGCTCCACCGGGCCGCCGGGCGCCATTTGCACGATGACGAAGTTGATAAGCATGATCCCGAACAGAGTGACGGGGATCAGCGCCAGGCGGCGGATGGCGTAGGCGAGCACCGGTCAGCCTCCGGAAGCCGTTTTGGCGGGCTTTGTCCACCAGGCGAACAGCTGGTAGCCCCGCATGGGAACAATGTCGGGTTTGCCGAATTTGTCCCAATAGGCCAGCCGGTTGGCGCCCATGTGCCAATTGGGTATCACATAATGATTCCACAGTAGCGCCCGGTCCAGTGCCCGGGTGCGCGCCACCAACGATTCCCGGTCAGGGGCGCTGATGACCAGTTCGACCAGCTTATCGATGGCGGGGTTTTTAATACCGACCATGTTGCGGCTGCCCGGCTGGTCGGCGGCCTCCGAACTCCAGTACGTTGCCTGCTCGTTGCCGGGAGACAGAGACTGGGGCCAGCTTTGCACGATCATGTCGAAATCGAACGCCCGCCAGCGGTTGATGTACTGTGAGGTATCCACAGTCCGTACGGTCGCCGTGATCCCGAGGCGGGCGAGATTGCGGACGAAGGGCAGGGAAACCCGCTCAAAAGCGACATTCGGCGCGGATAGGAGGATCTCGAACCGGAACGGTTTGCCGTCCTTGGTTAGCAGGCCATTCTCCACCTTCCAGCCGGCTTCTTCCAACAGCTTCATGGCGATGCGCAGATTGGGGCGGATGTTCCCGGTGCCGTCGGTCTTCGGGGCCTGGTAAGGCTGCGTAAACACCTCTGGCGGGAGCTGGCCCCGCAGCGGTTCCAGCACCTTCAGCTCGTCCGGGCTGGGGAGGCCGGAGGACGCCAATTCGGAATTGGCGAAATAGCTCTGGGTGCGCTTGTATTGGCCGTAGAACAGCGTGACGTTGGTCCATTCGAAGTCGAAGGCGTAGGCCAATGCCTGGCGCACGCGTCCATCCGCGAAAATCGGCCGGCGAATGTTGTAGGCGAAGGATTGCATGCCCTGAGGCACTTGGTTGTTCAGCAGCTCCTTCCGGGCGCGGCCATCCTTCAACGCCAGCCAGTCTTCATAAGCGGTGGCCCACTTCTTTGCCTCGTTCTCCTCGCGGAAGTCATATTCGCCCGCTTTCAAAGCCTCCAGCGCGACGGTAGTGTCCCGATAGTAATCGTAACGAATCCGGTCAAAATTGAACTGGCCCTTGCGGACGGCCAGGTCCTTGCCCCAGTAGTCCTTCACCCGCTCATGCACGATGAAGCGACCGGGCTCGAAGGTTCCTACTCTGTAAGGGCCGCTGCCCAGCGGCGGTTCAAGTGTGGTGTTGTCGAACGTGCGCCCCTCCCAATAGTGCTTCGGAAGGATCGGCAATTGCCCTACGATCAGCGGCAATTCGCGATTGTCGCCGGGCTTGAAGCTAAACTTGACCGAGCGCTCGCCGACCTTTTCCACCTTGTCGATCGCCGCATAGTAGAAGCGGTAGCTGGGTTCACCCTTGCTGCGCAGGACGTCGAGACTGAAGATGACATCCTCTGGGGTAACGGGCCTGCCGTCGTGCCAGCGAGCCTCTTTGCGTAGGGTGAAAATAGCCCATGAGCGGTCGGCCGGGGTGTCGATGGTTTCCGCCAGGAGGCCGTATTCCGAGAACGGCTCGTCGGCGGAGCTGGTCAGCAGGGTTTCGAACGGCAACTCGGAGCCAGCCGCTTCGACCCCTTTGACAATGAAGGGGTTCAGGTTGTCGAAGGTGCCCTGGGCTGCCATGCGCAGCTCGCCGCCCTTGGGGGCGTTGGGATTCACATAGCCGAAATGGGTGAAGCCCGGCGGGTATTTCGGCTCGCCATGCATGGCGATGGCATGGCGGGGTTCGGCCAGCGCCGGACCGGCCAGGACCATCAAGGCAAGGGCGAGGGGGGCGATGCGCATGAACATCCTTCGATGTGTGGCGAGCCGGGCTGCGGACGCAAGCCTCAGCCGGCCAGTACCTCCAATGCCTGGGCGTGCAGCCTGGCATCGCCGGCGGCGCAGATGCGGCCATCCGAATGGATGGTGACCTTGGCGCCGTTCCAGTCGGTGATGATGCCGCCGGCATTCTCAATGACCGGCACCAGGGCCGCGTAGTCGTAGGGTTTCAGGCCGGCCTCGACCACCAGATCGACGAAGCCGCTGGTCAGCAGCGCATAGGCGTAGCAATCGCAGCCGTAGCGCGGCTGCTTGACCCGTGCCGCGATGCGGTTCCATGCCGGCAGGGTGTCGGCGTCGAAGAATTCCGGCCCCGTGGTGTAGGCATAGGCCTTGGAAAGGGCATCGCATTCCCGCACCCGCGCCGGCTGGCCGTTCAACGTGGTGGGGTGGCCGGCGCCGCCTATCCAGCGCTCGCCCAGGATGGCCTGGTCGATGATGCCCAGGATGGGGGTGCCGCGATGGGCCAGCGCGATCAGCGTGCCGAAGCTGGGCTTGCCGGTGATGAACGCCTTGGTGCCGTCAATGGGGTCGAGCACCCAGACGTATTCGGCGTCGGTGTTCTCGCGCCCGTGCTCCTCGCCCAGGATGCCGTGGCTGGGGAAGGTGTCCTTGATGATGGCGCGCATGGCCGCCTCGACCTCGCGGTCGGCGATGGTGCCCGGGCTGTCGTCTGGCTTGTCGTCCACCGCGACGGGGGTGCGGAAGTACTTGCGGATCACGGGCCGCGCCGCCTCGGCAAGGCGGTCGGCCAGGGCGACGAACTCGGACGGACAGGGCGTCGTCATGAAATCCCCGGGGTTGAACGTGTGCGGGCGGAGTTTGGCGCGAAGTGCGGGCGTTGACCAGAGGCGAAAGGTGATGTGCGGGGGATATGGGGCCCCGAGCGGCTGGCGTCACGGCATCTGACACGGAAGACACGGATGCCGCGGCCGCATGGTCGTGATGGTTGCGGCATCGCGTAATCCCGCGACAGCACCCATGGCCGAACCCACATTTCCGATATAATCTCTTCGCCCTGCCTTTCTCCGGAGCATGCCCATGTCCGCTCACCCGCCCGCGCTCAATCCGGTCATCGTCATTCCGGCCCGCATGCATGCGACCCGGCTACCGGGCAAGCCCTTGGCGGATATCGAGGGCGAGCCCATGATCGTCCATGTGTGGCGGCGGGCGGTGAGGGCCGGCATCGGTCCGGTCGTCGTGGCCTGCGCCGAGCACCAGGTGGCCGATGCGGTGATCGCCCATGGCGGCACGGCGGTGATGACCGACCCCGATCTTCCCTCGGGTTCGGACCGGGTGTGGGAGGCGCTGGAGAAGGTTGACCCCGAGCGGCAGTTCGGTGCCGTGGTCAACGTGCAGGGCGATCTGCCGACGCTGGATCCCGACATCGTGCGTGCAGTTTTCCAACCCTTGGCGAACCCCGAGGTGCACCTGTCCACCCTGGTTGCGGAAATCTCGCACGAACCCGAGCGGACCAACCCCAATGTGGTCAAGGCGGTGGTGGGCTTCGACGGCGGCGCCCGCGTCGGTCGTGCGCTCTATTTCACCCGCGCCACCGCGCCGTGGGGCGAGGGGCCGCATTACCACCATATCGGCCTGTACGCCTATCGCCGCGAGGCGTTGCAGCGCTTCGTCTCGCTGTCGCCCAGCGTGCTGGAACGGCGCGAGAAGCTGGAGCAGTTGCGGGCCTTGGAGAACGGCATGCGCATCGATGCCGCCTTGGTTGACACTGTTCCGCTGGGTGTCGATACTCCCGCCGACCTCGACCGCGCCCGCGAATTGATCCGCGCCGGCGCCTGAAACCAGGCATTTCATGACCCAGCCCGACCCCTCGCGTGCCATTTC
Source organism: Pseudomonadota bacterium (assembly GCA_023437865.1). Taxonomy (GTDB): domain Bacteria; phylum Pseudomonadota; class Alphaproteobacteria; order Rhodospirillales; family Magnetospirillaceae; genus Magnetospirillum. The sequence continues at coordinate 4,510 of JAEZFE010000465.1, forward strand.
CTTCCAGGGCCTGCCCGGCGCCTATTCTCATCTGGCCTGCCGCAATGCCTTCCCGGCCATGGAGCCGTTGCCGTGCGCGACCTTCGAGGATGCGTTTGCCTCGGTGCGTGAGGGCCGCGCCCGCTATGCCATGATCCCCATCGACAATTCGGTGGCGGGCCGGGTGGCCGACGTGCATCACCTGCTGCCCTATTCGGGCCTGCATATCATCGGCGAGCATTTCGAGCGCATCAACCATCACCTGCTGGCCCTCAAGGGTACGACGCTGGATCAGATCAAGACGGTGGAAAGCCATGTCCACGCCTTGGGCCAGTGCCGCAACCTGATCCGCCAGCTGGGGCTGACGGTCATCGTCGGCGCCGACACCGCCGGGGCGGCGGCTGATCTGGCCAAGACGGGCGATACCACCAAGGCGGCCATCGCCTCGGAGCTGGCCGCCGAGATCTATGGCCTGCAAAGCCTGAAGGCCAATATCGAGGATGCCGAGCACAACACCACCCGCTTCGTGGTGCTGTCGCGTGATGCGGTCGAGCCCAACCCCAACCAGCCCTGCGTCACCACCTTCGTGTTCCGGGTGCGCAACGTGCCGGCGGCGCTGTACAAGGCCATGGGCGGCTTCGCCACCAACGGCATCAACATGACCAAGCTGGAAAGCTATCTGGTCGGCGGCGAGTTTGTGGCCGCCCAGTTCTATGTGGACGTGGAAGGCCACCCGGCCCAGCGTTCCCTGCGACTGGCGCTGGAGGAGCTGGAATTCTTCAGCCACGAGGTCCGCATCCTCGGCGTCTACCCGGCCCATCCGTTCCGCCTGGCCCAGCGGGCGGCGGGGGAATAATTGGTTACGGCGTGTGGGCCCTCAGGAAGGCCCGCACCGCCGCCTCGATGACCCGTTCGTCATCGGCCACCGGCAGGCCCAGCAGCGCCGGCCAGAACACCCCTTCCTTGACCGCGCCCAGGAACTGGGCCGACGCCAGCCAGGCATCGGCCACTTCCAGCCGCCCTCGTTCCGCTTGGGCCGACAGATAGCGTTCCAGCAGCGCCACCGCCGGTCCCTTGCCTTCGGTGTGGAAATCCAGCCCCAACTCGGGGAAGCGGGGAAGCTCGGCGATGATCAGGCGCAGCAGCCCTAGAATTTCGGGCCGGCGTAAATGCGCCAGTACTTCGCGGGCAAAACGGGGCAGCACCTCCTCGGGGCTATCGTCGGCCGGCAACCCGCCGCGTTCCGCTTCGTTCAATCCACTGTAAAGCCGGGCGACCACCGCCTGGAACAGCTCCCGCTTGCCGGCGAAATGGTTGTAGACCGTGCGCTTGGACACGCCCGCCTCGGCGGCGATGGCGTCCATGGAGGCCTGGGCGTAGCCGTGCTGCAGGAAGCTGTGTTCGGCGGCGTCGATCACGGCCTGGCGCTTGGCGTCGCCGCGGGGGTTTGACATCGGAAGCTCCGGCAAGTACACTGCACAGTGTAGTTTACATTCAATCTTCCCTCAGCTTAATGCGCCCCGGGCCGGCGCGGGAGTGAAAAGCATGGAACAGCGCAAAGTGGGCGGCAGCGGGCTGACAATCTCGGCCCTGGGTCTGGGCTGCATGGGCATGAGCGAGTTCTACGGTCCCGCCGACGAGGCCCAGTCGCTGGATACGCTCGCCCGCGCTTTCGAACTTGGGGTCACCCATTACGACACCGCCGATATG
>JAEZFE010000492.1 GCA_023437865.1 Pseudomonadota bacterium
GCATGACGCTGACCAACGATGCCGATCTGGCCGCCTGGCTGGAGCTGGCGCGCGCCGTCCAGGAGGGCACCGACCCGGCCTATGATGCCTTCCTGAAGGTGCTGAAGAAATTCGCCAAGCCGGGCGACCCATGCCATTGCGGCAGCGGACGCCAGATGCGGAAATGTCACCCGCTGCACAAATAGGCGCAGCCCCTGCCCCTAGGCCGCGCCGCGCACCGTGGCCACCAGCGCTGCCAGGTCGTCCTGGCAGACAGGCTTGGTTAGCACCCCTATGCCCAGCCGGCGGCCTTGCGCCTGGATGGCCGGGCTGAAATCGCCGGTCAGCAGAGACGCCGGCACGTCGCGCCCCAATGCCGAGCGGATGGCCGAAATGGTCTCGATGCCGTTCATTCCCGGCAGGCGAAAATCAGAAATGACGAGCAGCGGGATGGCGGTCCGCGCCAAGGTAACCGCCTCCGCTCCGCTCTGCGCCACCGCCACGTCGCATCCCAGGTCCTCCAGGGCCAGCTTGACAGCCGGCAGCACCAACGGATCGTCCTCGACCACCAGAACCCGTAGACCGGATGCCGTTTGGCTGCGTTGGGCGGCAACATTGGCGGGTGCCTGCACCCCGGGCTCCGCCTGCGGCAGCGACAAGTAAAACACCGTCCCGCGCCCGGGCACCGAGCGCACATCAAGCGGGTGCTCCAGCAGGTCGGCAATGCGTCGGACGATTGACAGCCCCAGTCCGTGGCCGAGGTTGCGCGAACGCTGCGGATTATCGGCCTGATAAAACTCCTCGAAGATGCGCGACAACTGGTCGGGGGCAATGCCGCGCCCGGTATCGGCGACCTCCAGACGCAGGAATGCCCCTTGCCGCCGGCAGCCCATCAGCACCTTGCGTCCCCCGGCATGCACAAACGCATTCTCCAGCAGGTTGCGCAGGACGCGTTCCAACAGCGCCGGGTCGCTGTTCACCCATGCCCGGCTGGGAAGGACCGTGAGCTTCACCCCCAGGGCATTGGCGCGAAGCGTGTATTCGTCCCCCAAACGGCGCAGCAAGTCACCGATGGCGAAGCTCTGCCGGTTCACCCGAATCACGCCGGCATCCAGCTTCGACACATCCATCACGTTGTCCAGCAGCCGCCGCAGCGCTTCGATGGCGGCAGCCATGGTCTGGGCGACAGGGTACGCCTTATGCCCCTGCAATTGCTCGCGCAGAACGCCGGCGAACAGAACGAGGGATTGCAGCGGCTGGCGCAGATCATGGCTGGCCGAGGACAGGAAGCGCCCCTTGGCGTCGAGTGCCTCGACCGCCCGGCGGCGTTCACGGTCGGCACGCTCCCACGCCCGCCGCAGAAAAAAAACAACCAGTGCCTCAAGCCACAGCGGCACAATAGTCAGGGCGCGGTCGAGCATCTCCCACTGCAGGCCGATGGTGCTTGGTGCCACCAGCGAGGCCCCCACCGACGCCAACGTCGTTACCGCAGCCCACCCAAAGGGCGCGCGGCTCTGCCGGCAAAAGACCGATACCAGGATGACCAAGCTATAGAGGCTGTTGACAGACACGCCGCGCGGCAGGGCGCAGTCGAGCGCGAAAACCACACCGGCAAGAATCGAGATGAGGAAATGAGCGCGCCACCCCTCTAAACCGTCCGGGGAAAATCTGGATTCGGCATCGCCATCTTCGGCCAAGACGCTCAATCCGTTCTGGTCATAGGAATTAACTCGGCTACATGCCAAACAACGTTTACAGCCTGCCGGTCGCCCACGCGTGAGTATTACGCACTAAAATCAACCTCTAATCGTGCGACAGGGTGTCGAGGTGTACCTCGCCGCCATGCAATTTCAGCGCCCACATCAGCCCGACCATGGCGCCCTTGAAGCAGGGCAGCAACAGCCACACCAGAAGCGCGGTCGCCACCAATGCGCCGATGGTGAACGGCACCAGCGGCGGCGCGTAATGCTGTTCGACCCACAGGGCGCCCGGCACCACGATATGCCCGGCCACCAGGATGGTGAAGTAAGCCGGACCGTCATCGGCGCGGATGTGGCCCAGTTTCTCGCCGCAATGGCCGCAATGATCAGCCACCGTCAGGTAGCCCGTCAGACACCGCCCGATGCCACAGCGCGGGCAGCGCTTCATCAGGCCACGGCGGATCGCGACCAGCTTGGAGACACGCGGCGGGGCAGTCGGGGGAAGCGGGCTGTTCATAGTTAAAGAGTGGCGATTGCCCATGCCGATTCCATCTCCCCAAGAACGATTTTGGGGGAAGCCGTGCCGGGACACGAGACCTTGGCCTGCTATCCCGTGGGTCTGCCCTTGGCGGTAAGCCAACAAAAAACCCCCGGCCTTGCGACCGGGGGTTTTCCTGTCTCGTTCGCCTTAGTGGGCGAAGTCGGCGAAGAAGTCGTTGCCCTTGTCGTCCACCACGATGAACGCCGGGAAGTCCTCGACCTCGATACGCCAGATGGCTTCCATGCCGAGTTCCGGATACTCGACCACTTCCACCTTCTTGATGCAGTCCTGGGCCAGGCGGGCCGCAGCGCCACCAATCGAGCCCAGATAGAAGCCGCCGTGCTTCTTGCAGGCGTCGGTCACGGCCTTGGAGCGGTTGCCCTTGGCGATCATCAGCATGGAGCCGCCAGCGGCCTGGAACTGGTCGACGTAGCTATCCATGCGGCCAGCGGTGGTCGGGCCGAACGAGCCCGACGGCATGCCCTCGGGGGTGTTGGCCGGGCCGGCGTAGTAAACGCCCAACTGCTTCATGTAGTCCGGCAGGCCCTCGCCCCGGTCCAGACGTTCCTTGAGCTTGGCGTGGGCGATGTCACGGGCGACGATCATCGGGCCGGACAAGCTGACGCGGGTCTTGATCGGGTACTGGCTCAGCGTCTTGCGGATCTCGTCCATAGGGCGGTTGAGGTCGATCTTGACCACCTCGCCCGACAGCTTCGAGGTGTCGATCTCCGGCAGGTACTTGGCGGGATCGCGCTCCAGCGCCTCGACATAAACGCCGTCCTTGGTGATCTTGCCCAAAATCTGGCGGTCAGCCGAGCACGACACGCCGATGGCCACCGGGCACGAGGCGCCGTGGCGCGGCAGGCGGATGACGCGGACGTCGTGGCAGAAATACTTGCCGCCGAACTGGGCGCCGATGCCCATATCCTGGGTCATCTTCAGCACGACCTGCTCAAGCTCGCGGTCACGGAAGGCCTGGCCGTACTTATTGCCGCTGGTGGGCAGATTGTCGAGGTAGCGGGCCGAGGCCAGCTTGACGGTCTTGAGCGTCATTTCCGCCGACAGGCCGCCAATGACGATGGCGAGGTGATAGGGCGGGCAGGCCGAGGTGCCGAGCGTGCGGATCTGGGCGTCGAGGAACTTCAGCAGGCTCTGCGGGTTCAAGAGCGCCTTGGTCTGCTGGTACAGGAAGGTCTTGTTCGCCGAACCGCCGCCCTTGACCATGAACATGAACTTGTAGGCGTCGCCCTCGGTGGCGAACAGGTCGATCTGCGCCGGCAGGTTGGTCCCGGTATTGACCTCGTCGTACATGTTCAGCGGCGCGGTCTGCGAATAGCGCAGGTTCAGGTCGGTATAGGCCTGCTGCACACCCTTGGAGATGGCGGCCTCGTCGCTGCCGCCGGTGAAGACCTGCTGGCCCTTCTTGCCCATGACGATGGCGGTGCCGGTGTCCTGGCACATGGGCAGCACGCCGGCGGCGGCGATGTTGGCGTTCTTCAGCAGGTCATAGGCGACGAACTTGTCGTTGGCCGAGGCCTCGGGGTCGTCGATGATGTTGCGGATTTGCTGAAGGTGGCCGGGACGCAGCAGATGCGACGTGTCCTTGATGGCCTCGAAGGTCAGCTTGGTGATGGCCTCGGGCTCGACGGTCACCACGTTCTTGCCGTTGAACGTAGCGGTTCCCACGCCCTCGCCCGTTACCTTGCGGTACGGCGTATCGTCATGGGCCAGCGGGAAGAGCTCGTGGAAGACGAAGTCGGACATCGGCGCCCCTCGGATCAGCAGTCGAAAATGGGTGGGCCAAACCCACCCACGCGGGCTGGGAGGCCGTTGGGCTTGGTCAAACACCTTTTTGCGGGGGGCGTCAAGTGGAATGGGCCCTGCCTTTCGGCAGGGCCCATCGGGGATTACTTCTTGCGGAACGCGTCCAGCGCGATGACCTTGGCGCCTTCGGCC
>JAEZFE010000496.1 GCA_023437865.1 Pseudomonadota bacterium
GGTGTGGGGGTTATAGACCCCCACGAAAAACCCGAAAAAATCGCCCGTGCTTACTCAGAGATAAGCTTGAGGTCCGTGCGGTACTGCTGGGCGAGTTCGGCATAGTGCTGCGGGCCGCTTTTCAGCAGCTCCAGCTCTTCTGGCGAGAGGTCGCGGATGTAGCGGGCGGGGCGGTCGCCCCACATCTGGCCGGTCGGCACGCGCTTGCCTGGCGTCAGCAGCGAGCCTGCCGCCAGGAACGCGTTCTTCTCCACCACGCAGCCGTCCATGACGGTGGAGTGCATGCCGACGAAGCAGCCGTCTTCCAGCGTGCAGCCGTGCAGCAAGGCCATGTGGCCGATGAGGATATCGCTGCCGATGGTGGTCGGGTGGGTGTCCTTGCTGATGTGGACCACCGTGCCGTCCTGAATGTTGGTGCGCTCGCCGATGCGGATCGAGTGATCGTCGCCGCGCACTACTACGTTGAACCAGAGGGACGTGCCCGCACCGATCACCACGTCGCCGATCACCTGCGCGCCGGGCGCGATGAAGGCGTCGTCCGCGATCTGGGGAATCTTGTCGCCAAGGGCATAGACCGGCATGGCAGTCCTTTCGTGCAAAACGCTACTTTGTAAAATTCAGATCAGGGGAACAGGGGCGCCTGTTCCAGACCCGTGGTCTCGGGCAGGCCGAACATCACGTTGAAGTTCTGGATGGCCTGGCCGGACGAGCCCTTCACCAGATTGTCGATCGCCGAGACCACGATGGCGCGGCCCGGAATCCGGTCGGGGAACACGTTGATGACGCAGTGGTTGGAGCCGCGCACCATGCGGGTGGCCGGTGCCACGCCCTTGGGCAGCACGTGCACGAACGGCTCGTCGGCATAGCGGGCGGCCAGCGCCTCGCGCAGCGAGTCGGCGCTTTGGCCTTCGGTCAGCTCAACGGTGATCGTCTCCAGCTCGCCCCGGTTGATGGGAACGAGGTGCGGCGTGAAGCTGATGTAGAGCTTCTCGCCTGCGGCCTTGCCGAGTTCCTGCTCGATTTCCGGCATGTGGCGGTGATGGCCAAGGCCATAGGGGGCCATGGCTTCCGCAACTTCCGCGAACAGGTTGGCCTCCTTCAGGCTGCGGCCTGCGCCCGAGACGCCCGACAGCGCATTGATGGTGATGTTGCGCGGGGCGATATGCTTGCCCTCCAGCAGCGGAATGAGCGCCAGCAGGGCTGCGGTCGGGTAGCAGCCGGGGCAGGCGGCAAGGCGGGCGGTCTTCAGCTTCTCGCGGGCGTGCTCGGTCAGGCCGTACACCGCCTCTTCCTGTAGCTCCAGCGCGGCGTGCGGGTTGCCGTACCACTCTTCGTAGGTGGCGGCGTCGCGCAGGCGGAAGTCGGCGGAGAGGTCGATCACCTTGGGCGGGTTGGGCCCGTCGAAAATCTGCTTGATGATCTGCTGGCTGGTGGCGTGCGGCAGGCAGCCGAACACGGCATCGACCGCGCTGAAGTCGATGGACTCGGCGGTCACCAGATCCGGCAGCGCGTAGGCCTTGAAGTGCGGCCACACCGCATCGACCGTCTGACCAGCCTTGCGTTCGCCAGACAGTGCCACGATCTCGATCTGCGGGTGAGTGAGGGCAAGGCGGATGAGGTCCGCGCCCGTGTAGCCGGAGGCGCCCAGCACCGCGATCTTCAGCTTGGTCATTGGCCGAATTCCCGTGAAACAGACTACTACAAAATCGGCGCACAGTAGGCACCTGCCCCCGCCTGCGCAAGCCATCAACAAAAAGGGGCGCGCTTTGCGGGCGCACCCCTGAATTTCGGGCCGAGGCGTCAGGTTCAGGCGAGGTTGTTGGGCAGCTCGCTCAGCGACTCTTCCAGATCATTGAAGCTGGGGGCCATTTCGCTTGGCGTGTTGCGACGGGCGATCTCCACCGCCACCTGCGGGGCCAGGCCCTGAAGGTGGCCAATGATGACGAGCTTTGCGAGTTTCAGGAACTGGCTCTCGGCCTCCAGCACCTGACCGAGGCGCTGGGCGATCGGGCCGACGATGCAGTACGACAGCAACACGCCGAGGAAGGTGCCGACCAGCGCGCCGCCGATCATTGCGCCCAGCACTTCGGTCGGCTGGTCGATGGAGCCCATGGTTTTCACCACGCCGAGCACGGCGGCAACGATGCCGATGGCGGGCAGGCCGTCGGCCATGATTTGCAGGGCGTGCTGGGCCTGATGCTCTTCCTCGTGGTGCTTTTCCAGATCCTTCTCCATGGCGTCTTCCACCTGGTGCGGATCTTCAAAGTTCATGGTCATCATGCGCAGGTAGTCGCAGATGAACTCGATCAGATGGTGGTCTTCCAACAGACGGGGAAACTGCTGGAAGATCTTGGAATCTTCCGGGTGCTCGATGTGCGCCTCAATGGCAACGAGGCCCTTGGCCCGCACGGTTTTGACGAGAAGGTACAGGAGGCAGAGCAGATCCCTGTAGTCGTCCTTCTTCCATTTCTCGCCCTTGAAGGCGCGTTTGACGCCCTTGCCCGCCTTTTTCAGCACCGAGGTGGAGTTGCCGAC
>JAEZFE010000512.1 GCA_023437865.1 Pseudomonadota bacterium
GCCCACAGTCGAGGACAACGCGCGCCACTTTAATTACCGTCCCCCAGAAACCCAGGCCGTGGTGGAAAATCGCCCGTTGTTCCTCGAAATGACCTTCGTGGGGCTGGACGGCCGCGAGCGCGTGAAGGTCACCAGCGGTAACACCATGCCGCGCGATTTGCGCGACGTGTCACGGCGCGAGAACACTTACGTCCGTGCTGAAACCTATTTCGAGGCTCTGAAGGAGCTGAAACCGGGCGAAATTTATGTTTCCGACGTGATCGGCGCCTACGTTCCTTCCAAGGTAATCGGGCCCTTTACCCCGAAAGCCGCCCGGGAGCGCGGCCTGGATTTCGAACCAGAGAAAGCCGCCTTTGCCGGCACCGAAAACCCGGTGGGCACACGCTTTCGCGGGCTGGTGCGCTGGGCGACGCCTGTGGTCAAAGACGGCAAGGTTCTGGGCTGGGTCACGCTCGCGCTCGACCATGACCACATCATGGAGCTGACCGACCACATTTTGCCCACTGCCGACCGTTACACTCCGATCCCTGATGCGTCAGCCGGTAACTATGCTTTTATCTGGGATTATAAAGGGCGTTCCATTGCCCATCCGCGCCATTACTTCATCACCGGCTACAATCCCGAGACCGGCGAGCCCGAAGTGCCGTGGCTCGATGACGAACTCTACAAGGAGTGGCAGGCGAGCGGCCTGCCTGTCCGCCAGTTCCTGGACAGCGTCAAACCGTTCCGCGAACAATCGCTTAAGAAGAAAGGCTCGATGGATCTGGCTAAGGCCGGCAAGCTCGGTATGGATTGCCGTTACCTGAACCACGCTCCCCAATGTTCCGGCTGGATGGACCTGACCCAGCATGGCGGTTCCGGATCGTTCGAGATCTTCTGGAGCGGTTTGTGGAAGCTGACCACGGCGGCAGCCATTCCATATTACACCGGCCCCTATGCGAAGTCGCCGCGTGGCTTCGGCTTTGTCACCATCGGCGCTAACGTGGATGATTTCCACCGTGCAGCCACCGAATCCAAGCGCCACACCGACCAGATCGTGCTGGAGCGCACCGAGGAAATCAAAGGACGCCTGGATGGGGTGATCGCCCTGATCTCTGCCCAGTTGGAGAGCATGGCGCGGCAGTTGACCCTGTCCACCGCTGTGATGATCGTCCTGGTCATGGCCATCGCCGTGTGGATGGCTTCGTTCCTGACCCGCCGGATCACGGCGGTGGTCCAGGGCATCCGGCGCTTTCAGGACGGGGACCTGGCCTATCGCCTGCCGAGCACTGGCGGCGACGAGATGGCGCACCTGAACGGATCATTCAACGAGATGGCAGACCGCATCAAAGGGTCCATCCAGGGGCTGGAGGAGGCCCGCGCCAAGGCCGAGGAAGCCAGCCGGCTCAAAAGTGAATTCCTGGCGAGTATGAGCCATGAATTGCGCACGCCGCTCAACGGCATCATCGGGTTCTCCGAATTGCTGCGCGACGAGGCCGAGAACGACGAGGCGCGCGAGAACGCCGAGGTGGTTGAAAGGAGCAGCCGGCATTTGCTGGAGCTGGTCAACTCCATCCTGGACGTAGCGAAGATCGAAGCCGGCCACATGCAGATCAGCATCGAGGCGGTGCCCCTTCGGGCCATGGTCGCGGATGTGGCCTCGGTGCATCAGCCGGTTGCTGCGGCCAAGGGGGTGCGCTTCGCCCTCGACCTGGCCACAGACCTCCCCGACCACGTGCCAGCAGACGCGATGCGCCTGCGTCAGATTTTGCACAATCTGATCAATAATGCCGTCAAGTTCACCAGCGAGGGCGAGGTCACCCTGCGCATATGCCGCAGCGGCAGCGAGGTGTTGTTCTCTGTCGCCGACACCGGACCAGGCATCGCTCCGTACCTGCAGCAGGTCATCTTCGAGAAATTCCGCCAGGGTGATGCTTTCCTGACCCGAACCCATGGTGGTACCGGCCTGGGGCTGACGCTCGCCCGGCACCTGGTGGACATGATGGGAGGGCGCATGTGGCTGGTCTCGCAGCCTGGCCAAGGCAGTACGTTCCACTTCAGCTTGCCGGTAGAGGGCGCGGCCTGCGCCATGCCGGCCCCTCAAGAGGCCCTAGCATGACCCTACCTAAACGCGCCCTGGTGGTTGATGACAACGATGTCAATCGCCTGCTTGCCAGCCGCCTGCTCGGGAAGGCCGGTTGGGAGATTTGCGAGGCGGCTGATGGGGACCAGGCGCTGGCCTGGATGCAGGCCAATACGGCCAGGCTGGTGTTGCTGGACATCAGCATGCCCACCATCAGCGGCGAGGAGGTTTGTCGCCGTGCCCGCGAGAAGAGCCTGCTGGCGCCCGGCTGCAAGCTGGTGGCCTATACGGCCCACGCCATGCCCGAAGAGCGCCGGCAGTTCCTGGATGCGGGCTTTGACGCCATCCTGACTAAGCCGGTGTCACGTCAGTCGCTAGCCGCGCTGCTGGAAGACCTTGGTCTCAATGGGGAGGCGTCGTCGTGAAAGCCCTGCTGCTACTTTGCCTCCTGATCCTGGGTGGCTACACCGGATCCGCATGGGCACAACAGAACATCGCGCTCGACCAGGCCCGCGAACTGACCGTGGAGGCCGCCAACCTGCTGAAGGAGCAGGGGATCGATGCTGCCCGGCGTACCTTCCACGCCCCTGGCAAGTTTCGCCACGACGAGATTTACGTCAACGTCATCGATGCCAACGGCACTTGGCTGGTTTACCCGCCCAATCCAAAGAATGAGGGCAAGTCGGTGCTAAATGTCCGCGATGCCGACGGCAAGCTGCTCGTTCAGGAAATCATCCGGGTGGCGCGCGAGGAAGGCGAAGGCTGGGTTGAATACCGTTGGCTGAACCCCGCCACCAACGCCATCGAACCTAAGGCCACGTTTGTGCGTCATGTGCCGGAGCGCGGCCTGATCGCCTATGTCGGCATCTACCGATAGGACGGGGGCATGCACGAGCGCCTGAGCCGCCAACTGGCGGAAGCAACCATTGAAGGCAAGGTCGACCAGGATCGGCTGCTGGCCCTCGTAGATCGCGCCTACGCCGAACAGGAGGAGGCACGCTCGCAAGCCATCACCACTGCCGAGCGTCACCTCAAGGCCATCCTGGACACCGTGGGCGAAGGCGTGGTGGTGGCTAATCGCGAAAGCCGTATCACTGACGTCAACAAGGCCGCCTTGGCCATGTTTGGCTATGAACGTGACGAGATGGTGGGGCAGCGGCTTGACATCCTCATGCGGGCGCAGGACGCCGCCGGACATGATGTCCACGTTAACCGCTTTCTGCACACTGGCGTGGCGCGGGTCGCCGGGCGTGGCCGGGTCGAAACGGCACGGCGCAAGGACGGCTCCACTTTTCCGATCGAGTTGGCGGTGGGCGATCTGTCTCATACGGGCGTGCCACAATTCGTCGGCATCATCCGCGACATTTCTGCGCGCTGCGAGGCGGAGGCACGGCTGAGAACCAGCGAGGAGCGCTTTCGGGATTTCGCCCAGTCGTCTTCCGACTGGTTCTGGGAAACCGACGCCGAGCACCGCTTCAGTCAGCTGAGCGGCTATTCGCCGACCCTCGACCGGTTGCTGGAGCAAGGCATTATCGGGCGCACCCGCCTGGAACTGATGGACGGCATGGTGCCGCCCGAAGTCGCCGAAGCTCACCGCGCAACCCTTCACGCCCATAAGCCGTTCCGTGATTTCGTTTACCGCGTCCAGGCCGGCGATGGCCAGGTGCGGACCCTATCTGTTAGCGGCAAGCCAGCCACCAATGGCGCCGGCGTGTTCGTGGGCTACCGAGGCACTGCGCGCGACATCACCGATCAGGTGCAGGCCGACGAGCGCGCCCGCTCGGCGGAGAGCCTGCTTGCCTCCGCCATTGCAGTTATCTCCGAGGGTTTTGCGCTCTATGATGCCGAGGATCGGCTGGTCACCTGCAACGACCGCTACCGCACACTGTTCACGGAAGCCGCTGACGTCATAACGCCAGGGACGCCGTTCGAAACCATCCTGCGCACGGCAGCGGAACGCGGCGTTTATGTCGTGGCTGGCGAGGACCTGGACCAGTGGGTGAACTACCGGCTCAAGACCCACCGCGAGCCCTTGGGCATACCGATCCCTCAGGGATTGGCCTCAGGCCGCTGGATACGCTCGACCGAATACCGCACCGCTGACGGCGGCGTGGCCGGCATTCATGCCGACGTCACCGATCTGGTGGAGAAGGATCAGGAGCTGCGCAAGGCCAAGGAGCAGGCGGAAAGCGCAAGCCAGGCCAAGTCCGAATTCCTAGCCACCGTCAGCCACGAGATCCGCACGCCGATGAACGGCATTATCGGCATGACGGGGCTGCTGCTCGATACGGCACTGTCTGCCGATCAGCGCCATTTCGCCAACACCATCAGGGTGTCATCCGAGTCGCTGCTCACCATCATCAACGACATCTTGGACTTCTCGCGCATGGAGGCGGGGAGGGTGGAGCTGGAAAGCACACCGTTCGAGGTTCCGCCATTGGTGGAAGGTGTGGTCGATATCCTGGCGCCGCGCATCAAGAGCAAGCAGCTGGACCTTTCCTATTGGGTTGCGCCCGAATTGCGCGGCTCGTTCATGGGGGATGCCGGGCGGTTGCGGCAGGTGCTGTTGAACCTAGCCGGGAATGCCGTGAAGTTCACCGAGAAGGGGTCGGTCACCATCTCGGCTACCTGCGAGCGACGCGAAAGGTGCGACTGGCTGCGCTTCGAGGTCACCGACACCGGCCTGGGTATCGCCGACGACGCCAAGGACCGCCTGTTCAATAAGTTCACCCAAGCGGATTCCTCCACCGCCCGGCGCTTTGGCGGCAGCGGGCTAGGTCTCGCAATCTCCAAGCGGATTGTCGAGTTGCTGGGCGGGGAAATCGGTTTCACCAGTCATCTGGGCGAAGGCAGCTCGTTCTGGTTCCGCGTGCCGGTCGACCGGCTAGAGATGAGCGAGACGGGCGGGAATCCGCTGCAGGACTTGAAGGTGATGGTCGTGGATGACACCACCATCAACATCGACATCATTCAGCGCCAACTTGCCTCGTGGGGCGCCGACGTTACCAGCGCGCAGGATGTGGCCGAGGCCATTCGTCTCTTGCGCGAAGCCAATCGTATGGGGAAGGCATTTCGCGCCTTGGTGCTGGACTATCATATGCCAGGCATGAGCGGCCTCGATTTGGCGGCAGTATTACGCGCCGACCCCGCATTGTCGTCGCTGCCGATCATCCTGGCCACCTCCGCGCCCAGCAAGGAGGTCGAAGAGCAGGCTGGCCGGCTGGGCATTTCTGCGGTTTTGGCCAAACCCATCCGCCAAAGCAACCTGTTGGACCAGTTGATGACCATCACTGGCTTGGGCCGTGCCGAGCTATTGGTTGACGAGAGCAATGCGGAGGCGATGGAACCCAGCGGCTTCGCCCTGCGCATTCTCGTTGCCGAGGACAATGCCATCAATCAACAGGTGGCGGTCGGCCTGCTGGCCAAGCTAGGACACCGTGCCGACGTCGCAGATGATGGCGGCCAGGCGGTGGTGCTGGTCGAACGTGGCGATTACGATCTGGTTTTGATGGACATGCAGATGCCCAATATGGACGGCATCGCCGCCACGCAGGCCATCCGGGCATTGCCGCCGCCGCGCAACACCCTGCCCATTATTGCCATGACCCCCAACGCCATGGCCGGCGATCGCGAGGCGTGCCTGGCTGCCGGCATGGACGACTATATCCCCAAGCCCATTGATCGCCGACGCCTCGCCGCCATGCTGGACCGGTGGGCCGTGCGCCTGCGCGAGGCGCGCCAGAGCCGGCAGTCCTCTCCCGCCCTTCAAACGCCGGAACCGGTGCCGGAGCGTGCCGAGCCCCCGGAGCCCGAAGAGCCGCCGGTTGTGGATGAAGAGGCCCGCCTGGACTTGGCCGATGCGCTGGGCGCGGATGTGTTCGCCACCTTGCAATCCTCGTTCAGCGGCAGTCTGCCCACGCGGCTGCGGGAAATCGAGCGGGCGGTGGCAGACGCGCGCTGGGGGGATGCCGCTCGCGTTGCCCACTCCTTGCGTGGTGCCGCCACCAACCTGGGCTATGCCCGCATGGGTTGGGCATTGGGGATGTTCGAACAGGCGTGCAAGCAGGGCAAGGGCACCGTTGCGGATGACTATGACCGGGTGCTGAGGGCGGCAGACCGGACTTTTGACATGGTGAGGGGATGACCATGCTGATCCATATCGTCGACGACAATGAAACCAATCTGATGCTGTTCGAGCAGATCGCGCGGACAGTCTCGCCAGGGGCCGAGATACGCTGTTTCCTGGATCCTGCTCAGGCGCTGCTGGAGGTGGCCGAACAGCCGGTTGACATGGTGATCGTCGATTACATGATGCCTGGGATCGACGGGCACACTTACCTACGTGCCACCCGCGCCATGTCGCACATGCGGGACGTGCCAATCGTCATGATCACTGCCGCGGGGGAAAAGTCCGTCCGCCACAAGGCGCTCGAATTAGGGGCCACCGATTTTGTGACCAAGCCGGTGGATGTCCACGAGGTTCGGGTGCGGCTGTCGAACCTGATGCAATGGCGCGCAGGCACGATCAAGCTGAGGGATCGCAACCGCTGGCTCGCCGATGAGGTGCGTGCCGCTACGGATACGATCCACGACCGGGAGCGCGAGCTGATCGTGCGGCTGTCGCGAGCGGCCGAGTTCCGCGACCCGGAAACTGGCGGTCACATCCAGCGCATGGCCCATTATTCGCAGGTCATCGCCCGACGCATGGGCATGCCCGCCGATTTTTGCGATTTGCTGTTGAATGCTGCGCCCATGCATGATGTGGGCAAATTGGGCATCCCGGACGGCATTTTGCTCAAGCCCGGCAAACTGGACGACGCTGAATTTGCCATCATGAAGGGGCATGCCGTAATCGGCCATTCCATCCTGGTCGGCAGTACGTCGCAACTTATCAACCTCGGGGCCGAAATTGCCCTGGCCCACCACGAGAAGTACGATGGATCGGGCTATCCAAACGGGGTGGCGGGGATGGATATCCCTGTCGCGGGCCGAATTGTTGCCGTCGCCGACGTATTCGATGCGCTTACGTCCGAGCGGCCATACAAGAGGCCGTGGGGAGCCAATGAAGCACGGGAGTTCCTGCTAGCCCACCGCGGTAGCCATTTCGACCCGGTCTGCGTGGACGCGATGATCGAGGGTTGGGATGAAGTGATGTCAATTCGTGATCGGTTCGTCGACGTGGTCGTCATTCCCACCCTCTGTGAAGTGGGGCGATGAAGGGCGCTGGGGCCGCTGACTTTTCCGAAGCGGAAGAAATTTGAAAATACTTCTTGCATAGGGCCGGCGGAATGATTAGAAACCGGCCTCCCCGACGAACGGCCTAGCCGGAAGTTGGGGCGGTGGAGAGCGATCAGCTCCGCCGGGCGCTTCGAGAAAAAGAAG
>JAEZFE010000006.1 GCA_023437865.1 Pseudomonadota bacterium
TGATGGGCGACAACATCCGCCTGTTCGCGCTGGTCACCAACACGCTGGCCAAGGACAAGGAGATCGAGGACAAGTGGCGCAATTACCCGCGCCCGCAATCCTATCGCAACCTGTCCAATCAGGTCGAAGACGAGGTGGTTGACGCCCTGGTCGCTGCCGTGCGCGGCTGCTACGGCCAGCTCAGCCACCGCTATTATAAGCTCAAGGCCAAGTGGTTCGGCGTCGATCAGCTCGATTACTGGGACCGCAACGCCCCGCTGCCCGACGACAGCGACCGTGTCTTCACCTGGGGGCAGGCGCGTGATTCGGTGCTGGGCGCCTATGGCGAATTCAGCCCCGAGCTGGCATCGCTGGGCAAGCGCTTCTTCGACAGCAATTGGATCGACGCCCCCGTGCGTCCCGGCAAGTCGCCCGGCGCCTTCGCCCATCCGACGGTGACCACCGCGCACCCCTATCTGCTGGTCAATTTCCTCGGCAAAAGCCGCGACGTCATGACCCTGGCCCACGAGCTGGGCCACGGCGTACACCAATTGCTTGCCGCCAAGCAGGGCGGGCTGATGGCCGACACGCCGCTGACGCTGGCCGAGACCGCTTCGGTGTTCGGCGAGATGCTGACCTTCCAGTCCATGCTGAAGGCCGAGACCGATCCCAAGCTGCGCCGTGCCATGCTGGCCGGCAAGGTCGAGGACATGCTCAACACCGTGGTGCGGCAGGTGGCGTTCTACCAGTTCGAGACCCTGGTCCACGATGAGCGCCGCCGCGGCGAATTGCCGCCCGAGCGCATCGGCGAGCTGTGGATGAGCGTGCAGACCGACAGCCTCGGTCCGGCGCTGCGCTTCCACGACGAGTACAAGTGGTTCTGGACCTATATCCCCCACTTCATCCACTCGCCCTTCTACGTCTACGCCTATGCCTTTGGCGATTGCCTGGTGAACTCGCTGTATTCGGTCTACCGCTCGGGGCAGGTGGCGGATTTCCCCGCCAAGTATCTGCAGATGCTGTCCGCCGGCGGTACCCTACGCCACAAGGAATTGCTGGCCCCGTTCGGCCTGGATGCCGGCGATCCGGCGTTCTGGCGCCAGGGCCTCGACGTGGTGGTGGGCTTCATCGACGAGCTGGAGGCGATGTAACCGCAATCAGCCCCCCGCGCTCGCGGGGGGCTTTCCAACAGATGGGGACCGATGCCCGACGAACAGAACTCCCTCGGCGGACGGGTCAAGCGCTATGCCCAGGTGGGGGTAGCGGTGGGCGGGCTGGCGGCGCGGCTGGGGGCCGAGCGGGTGCTCGGCGTCCGCATGGACCGCGAGCGCCATGCCGCCGATCTGACCGCCGCCCTGGGCGGGCTCAAGGGGCCGCTGATGAAGGTGGCGCAGATCCTGTCCACCATTCCCGATGCCATGCCGCGCGAATACACGCTGGAACTGGCCCAGTTGCAATCCAACGCGCCGCAGATGGGCTGGCCGTTCGTCAAGCGCCGCATGGCCGCCGAACTGGGCGCCGATTGGCAGTCGCGCTTCACCGAATTCGGCCACGAGGCCGCCGCCGCTGCCTCGCTAGGCCAGGTGCACCGGGCGGTGGGACTGGACGGACACCGGCTCGCCTGCAAGCTCCAGTACCCGGACATGGCCAGCGTGGTCGAGGCCGATTTGCGCCAGCTCAAGGTCATCTTCGGCCTGTACGGCGCCTATGACCGCGCCATCGACACCTCCAACATCCACGAGGAAATTGCCGAGCGCCTGCGCGAGGAGCTGGATTACGAGCGGGAGGGGCGGCACATGACGCTCTATGGTCGCATGCTGGCCGAGGAGCCGGGCGTCCATGTGCCCGAGGTGGTGCCCGAACTCACCACCAAGCGCCTGCTGACCATGGGCTGGCTCGACGGCAAGCGCATCCTCAGCGTGGTCGACCAGCCCCCGGAGGTGCGCAACCAGGTCGCCATGAACATGTTCCACGCCTGGTATGTGCCGTTCTACAATTACGGCGTCATCCACGGCGACCCGCATTTGGGCAATTACACCGTCCGTGATGGCGACCATTCCATCAACCTGCTGGATTTCGACTGCATCCGAGTGTTCCCGCCGCGCATGGTCAAGGGCGTCATCGACCTCTACCATGCCATCGACAGGGGCGACGAGGCCATGGCGGTGGCGGCCTACGAGACCTGGGGCTTTACCAATCTCACCAAGGAGGCGGTGGCGGTCCTCAACATCTGGGCCCGTTTCATCTATGCGCCGCTGCTGGAGAACCGGGCGCGTTCCATCGACGAGACCAATTCCGGCATGTATGGCCGCGAGGTCGCCGAAAAGGTCCACGGCGAGCTCAAGCGCATCGGTGGCGTGACCCCGCCCCGTGAATTCGTGCTGATGGACCGCGCCGCCATCGGCCTGGGTTCGGTGTTCCTGCACCTCAAGGCGGAGGTCAACTGGCACCGCCTGTTCCACAATCTGGTCGAGGATTTCGACGTCGACGCGATGGCCAAGCGGCAGGCAGAAGCGTTGGCCGTGGTAGGGCTTTAACCCCCCGCTTTCCGCTCTGCCGGCAAGGCGCTGATCACCGTCGCCACCAAGAAGTTGTCGCTGACGATCCGGGCCGGAAGCTGGGTTGCCGGGTCCAGCAGGATGGTGAAGCTGGCGTCGTCCCACATCTCGCGGCTTTTCTTGCGGAAGCCGGCCAGCGGCTGGAACAGGATGGTGGCCTTGATCCCCGACACCCGCCGGCCATTCACCTCTGCGCTGCCCGGACCGGTCACGGTGACCACGGCGTCGTAGCGGTTGCGGCCATCGAACACCGGCACGGTGAAGCGCTCGCCCGGTTTGCCGGCCAGCGCGCGGCGGCTGGCGGTGGTCAGGGCGGTCAGCGGGTCCATCGTGCCGGCCTTCATGGCCTCGGGCACCGGTTCACGCGGCTCCTGCTTCTTCTTGGGCTCCAGGTCACGGGTTTCGTCGATCAGGGTGCGGGGCGGCTCGCCGTGGAAATCGACCGCCAGCACGGTTTCCGACTTCTTTGACCGGGCATGGGACTGGAAACGCTGCTGCTGAGCCTCGGCGTCGAGCGCGAAGGCCGACAAGCTTTCCAGCAGGCCGGTGGCGCGCACCGCCATCTCGGCGTCGGGCCCGGCCTGGACCAGCTTGATCTCGGCGGCGCGGAAACCGCCCCAGAACACGTCGTAGCGCACCTCCACCGGCTCGGCGGCAAGGCTGGCCCCGATCCAGGCCAAGGCGCCCAGCAAACCGAGGACGGTGGTCCGCATCCTTGCACTCCTCGCGCGCGTCGCTCTCTTCGGAGAGATGGTCCCCGCCTAAAGGAGTTGCCAGGGGGGGCAGGCCGCTTGGACGGAGAGCTGCGGCGTAATGGAAGGGAACCTCCCTTACCCCACCCGTCAGGGCAGGGTGACTTCGACCCCTGTCAACTACCCAGACGTCATAAGGCCTACGATGTCCTCGCCAGCACCGTCAGACTGGTGTAAGTCGGTTGCCATGGTGCGTTGCACAATGTTGGTAGCGGATCGGCGAGGGTGGGGCGAAATAAAAGGGAAGGACCGCCGGCCCGCACAGGTGTAAAGTTTCGCAAATAGCCTTGGCGACGAAACGTGCCACGGCATCGGATTTATCTAATGTACTGTGAACCCGTCACTGGCACGGGAACAACGAAGAAGGCCAGACCGGAAAGCGGCGCGTCGGCAAGGTGCGGTTTGCGGGTCCGGGTTTCGGCTTTCAGATAAGAACAGGAGAAGCCATGTCTTTGAGGATTGGTGTTCCCAAGGAAACCTTCGCCGGCGAGAAGAGGGTGGCGACCGTCCCCGATGTCGTCGAGAAGCCGATTAAGCTGGGCTTCTCGGTCACGGTCGAGTCCGGTGCCGGAAACGCGGCTAACTTCGACGACGACACTTATGTGGCCGTCGGTGCCGCCATCGCCCAGGACGCTTCCGCGCTCTATGCCGCCGTCGACGTGGTCTTCAAGGTCCGCGCCCCCTCGCTGGAGGAAGTGGCGCAGATGAAGGAAGGCACCATCCTCATCAGCTTCATCTGGCCCGCCCAGAACCCCGAGCTGATGAACGCGCTGGCAGCACGCAAGCTCACCGTGCTGGCCATGGATTCGCTGCCGCGCCAGCTCAGCCGCGCCCAGAAGATGGACGCGCTGACCTCGATGGCGGGCATCACCGGCTATCGCGCCGTCATCGAGGCCGCCAATCAATTCGGCCGCTTCTTCAATGGCCAGATTACCGCCGCGGGCAAGATCCCGCCGGCCAAGGTGTTCGTCGCCGGTGCCGGCGTCGCCGGCCTGGCGGCTCTGGGCACCGCCGTCAGCCTGGGCGCTATCGTGCGCGCCAACGACACCCGCGCCGAGGTGGCCGACCAGGTCAAGTCCATGGGCGCCGAGTTCGTCAAGGTGGACTACGAGGAAGAGGGTTCGGGCGGCGGCGGCTACGCCAAGGTGATGAGCGAGGGCTTCCAGGCCGCCCAGCGCGAGATGTACGCGCAGCAGGCGCGCGAGGTGGACATCATCATCACCACCGCGCTGATCCCCGGCAAGCCGGCGCCCAAGCTGATCACCGCCGACATGGTCAAGTCCATGAAGCCGGGCAGCGTCATCGTCGATCTGGCGGCCGAGCAGGGCGGCAATTGCGAGCTGACCGAGCCAAACCAGGTGGTGGTCAAGCACGGCGTCACCATTGTCGGCTACACCGACTTTCCGTCGCGCCTGTCCAAGCAATCGTCGACCCTTTACGCCACCAACCTGCTGCGCCTGACCGAAGAGCTGTGCAAGACCAAGGACGGCATCATCGACGTCAACATGGATGACGACGCCATCCGCGGCCTCACCATTGTCAAGGATGGCGGGATCACCTGGCCGCCGCCGGCCCTGAAGCTGCCGCCGCCGCCGGCGCCCAAGGCCGCCGCTCCGGTGCCCGAGAAGACGTCGGGCGGCCACGGCCATGGCGCGGGCCAGCCCATGAGCGCCAAGGCCTTGGCCATCACGTTCGGCATCGGCGCCCTGGCCTTCTGGTTCGTCGGCGCCAACGCCCCCGAAGCTTTCCTGGGCCATTTCACCGTCTTTGTCCTGGCCTGCTTCGTGGGCTACATGGTGGTGTGGAACGTCACCCCGGCCCTGCATACTCCGCTGATGAGCGTGACTAACGCCATCTCGTCGATCATCGTCATCGGCGCCCTGGTCCAGATCTCTCCGCCCTTGGGCGAGGGTGTCTCCAGGCCCGGATTCTGGATCGGCCTTCTGGCTTTCCTCAGCATCATCCTGACCTCGATCAACATGTTCGGTGGCTTTGCCGTCACCAAGCGCATGTTGGCGATGTTCCGCAAGTAGAAGGGGGCACCATGTCCTTCGGTCTCGTTACCGTTTCCTATATCGGTGCCGCCATCCTGTTCATCCTGAGCCTGGGCGGTCTGTCGAACCCTGAAACGTCGCGGCGCGGCAACGTGCTGGGCATGATCGGCATGGGGTTGGCGGTCGCCGCCACCGTGTTCGGCCCGCAGGTCACCTGGGGCGGCGTGGCGTGGATTGTCATTGCCATGGCGATCGGCGCTTCGGTCGGCCTTTATGCCGCCCGCACCGTGCAGATGACCCAGATGCCCGAGCTGGTCGCGCTGATGCACTCGCTGGTCGGCATGGCAGCCTGCCTGGTGGGCTTCGCCTCCTACGCCGATACCGCCCACACCTTCGTCGGCGCCGAAAAGACCATCCACGACGTCGAGATCTATATCGGTATCCTCATCGGTGCGGTGACCTTCTCGGGCTCGCTGGTCGCCTTCGGCAAGCTGTCCGCCAAGATCGGCGGCAAGCCGCTGCTGCTGCCGGCGCGTCACTGGCTCAATCTGGCGGGCCTGCTGGTGGTGATCTATTTCGGCAAGGTCTTCCTGGGCGCCGAGAGCGCCTGGACGGGCGGCTTTGCCCTGGTGGTGATGACCCTGATCGCCCTGGCCTTCGGCGTGCACATGGTGATGGCCATCGGCGGCGCCGACATGCCGGTCGTGGTGTCCATGCTCAACAGCTATTCCGGCTGGGCGGCGGCGGCTACCGGCTTCATGCTCAGCAATGACCTGCTGATCGTCACCGGCGCATTGGTGGGCTCGTCGGGTGCCATCCTGTCGTACATCATGTGCCGGGCCATGAACCGCAACTTCGTCAGCGTCATTGCCGGCGGCTTCGGCACCGGCGGCGGCGCCCCGGCGGTCTCGGGCGAGGCTGGGCCAGCCGGTGAGGTCAGCCCGATCAGCGCGGTCGAAACTGCCGAGCTGCTGAAGGATGCCAAGAACGTCGTCATCGTCCCCGGCTACGGCATGGCGGTTGCGCAGGCCCAGCACACGGTCTACGAGATCACCCGCCACCTGCGCGAGAAGGGCGTCAACGTCCGGTTCGGTATCCACCCGGTGGCGGGCCGCATGCCCGGCCACATGAACGTGCTGCTGGCCGAGGCCAAGGTGCCCTACGACATCGTCATGGAGATGGACGAGATCAACGA
>JAEZFE010000106.1 GCA_023437865.1 Pseudomonadota bacterium
GGCTGTGACGACCCGATCAAGCCGCGCCTGGATGCCGAACCGCTCAAGAATATCGGCATATCGATCAGTCTGGACGCGAAGCAGATCACGCCTTTCGCCATTCTCCGCCCAACGTTCGGCCTCCATCACCAGCTTGTAATTCTGTTCGACCGCTTGGGCATGCGAAAGCACCGCCGGGGCGATGCCTGACGGTGATTGTCCTGTCTGATTTTTCGAGAAATTCCGTGCGAAGCTTACGCCCCGCACTCAATCCCCCCGACCTTGCGTTGATAGCCGCGCTCCCACGCAGCCTTACGCTTCCCCTGCCAATACGGATTGTCGGTCGGCTGCTTCCCCTTGATGGCCGCGCGATAGCCCTTTGCCTCGGCCTTGTCCGTGGTGGACATCAGCGGCAAGGGCTGCTGAAAAGTCCCATCCTTTCGACGGCGCGCCATTGCTACACCGCCGCTCGGATGGACCCTGTCTCCACTGCGGGCTTCCGGGGTCGTCCCCGCCCTTTCGACGTTGCGATTGTCCCGCCACCAGTTTGAATGCAGCCCTGCCCGCGAATGAACGCGTCCACGTCCTTCGGCTCATAGAAAATCTTGTGACCGACCTTGTGGTACCAAAGGGCCGAGCGCGGCAGATTTGCCAAGAAGCTGATGCTGAAGCCGTAGCGCTCGCTAACCTGCTGGCGCGAGAGAAAGCCGGATTCCGGCGAAGGATGAAGATACGGGCGCGAGATGCGCCGACCGCATGCGGACATGATGGACCCCATGAATTACCACGGAATCCGACGTGCGCGCCTCGGACGTGCTTTGGGGTGGCCCACTCTCCGTTTCCGGTGCCTTCATGCCCCCAAAGTCGGTAGCGGATTCTGCCCCCGCTACAGAGCCACCGGCATGAGCCTTACCCGGTGCCTCAGCCCCGCACCGGCTCTCCTAAAAGGTTCAAGCCGATGCGCATACGATCAACGGTGGCGACCATTCCATAAGTTGTGCATCGCGTCAACACGGTTTGAATTCAATCGGGGACAATTCCGGGACACACAGCCTGCGTTCGCATGTATCCACATGCATTCACTTAGATCGTAACTGACTGAAATCACTTGCATTTAAAGAGCCAGCCCCAGCCCTGGCACGCCCTCCGAAGGCAGGGGTCGTAGGTTCGAATCCTACCGGTTGCGCCATTTTTCCGACTGGAAGTCCCTATCCCGCGTTTGCATCCGCCTATCAGGCCAAGGGCGCCCCACGGTTGGCCGTGGGAGCCCCCCCCCCCCCGGAGACAGCGCACCCCACCCAGGGTAGTCAGGCGGTTTGCACCATGACGCAGATGTCGCCATGGCCGCAGCTGGCGCAATCATGGGGGCTTGGCAGCCCGTCGCGATGCTGGCATGGCAACGCGCCGAACAAATCCAGGTAGGTCTTGATCCGGTGGCGCAACGCGTCGGTCCGCCCTTCGGCGATCATGCGGTCATGGATCCGCCGCATGCGGTCGATGTCGTCGCGGATGCGGCAATCATGGGCGTGGGCTGTCCAGCTTTGTCCGCAGACGTGGCACTTACGCATCGGGAACCTCCTGTTCCTGCGCCTATTACCATCGGCAGGCCGGCTTTGGCTATGAATTGGGTGCACACCTGATGCCCGCAGCGGGCAGTGCGGAGGCCAAGCTCCATCGTTGAACACTTTGTATCCATCCGGATGGTTGGCGAGGCGGGGATGCGTGCGCATCTGTTGGAGAAGGCGTGATACCAAGGAGGGGCTCGGTCATGGATCCCGTGTGCATGCTGCTGGTCGCCACCATCGTTGGCGTGGCGGCCTTCACCGCCACTGCGTGGTGGGACCGTATCCCGGTTGCGCAGCCCATCGTCGTGCATGGCCCGCTTGACGGCGAGCCGCACACGTTGACCGTTTTCGGCCCCGACGGCCGACCCAATCCCATGAATTACGAGCGCTTCACGGATTACCCCGCCGCTCTGGCCCGCCAGCGCGATCTGGCGCGGCGCGGACTCGACAGCGTGGTCTTCCATACCGAGACCGGCGAGGTGCGCATCGACTTGGCCGCCTGGCTTGGGCCCTATGGCCGCATCACCTTATGATCGACCAGGGCAAGCAGACGCTGCAGCGAGCCGTCGCGGATACCCAGCGCGGCCAGATGCTCGACGGTGGCCGCAAGGTAGTCGCGCGCCGCCCCCGCCTTGCCCACCCCTTGGCGGATCAGGCCGGCGGCCTGGTCCTCGCCGCCGCGCCAATATTGCGCATGGGTGCGATCGGCCACGAAGGCGTAGGCGCTGACCCGCCGGCCATCGCCCAGGCGCACCGGCAGGAAGCGGGGCAGATAGACGCCGGTCACCAGTTCGCGCTCGTCCAGCATGGACTTTATCGCGGGCCAGCGCTCGGGCGCCACCCGCAACGCACGCCCCAAGCACGACCCGCCGCGGTCGAGCCCCAGCACCAGGCCAGGACGTGCGGGCGTGCCGCGATAAACATTCGATAGGATGCACATGGCGCGATGCCAGCCGGCCAAGCGCGCCGGCGCCACCTCGTCGGGCAGGAAGTCGGGGCGCCACATCAGCGAGCCGTAGGCGAACACCCACACGCCTTGCGCTGTGCCATCGCTGGGTTTAGACGAGTCTGTCAGGTCGCCGCCCAAGGATCGCCTCATGTCCGTTCGCCGCATCGCCGCCATCTTCGCCGCCACCCTGGCCGTCGCGGTTCTGTCTTATACCGCCTATTGGTTCCATGTGGCAGGGCTGTTACGCAAGGGCCTGGAGAGTTGGGCGGAAGAGCGCCGGACGCACGGGTGGCAAGTCGCGTGGGATGGGCTGGAGCGCAGTGGCTATCCCTGGCACATCCGCCTGAGGCTGGACCATCCGCGCGTGGCCGATGGCAAGGGCATGGCGTGGGCGGCGGACGGCCTGACCGGCAACGCCGACCCGTTCGACTGGACGCGGCTGAGGTTGGAGGCGCCCGGCCGCCATCACCTGGAAGCACCGGGGCTGGCGCTGGACATGACAGTAGCCTCGGCCAAGGCCGAGGTTAACCTGCGCCGCAACGGCGCGGTTGAGGACGCCACCCTGCTGGTCTCGGCCCTGGATGCCGGCGACACGTTGCGCATGGCCGGGCTGGCAGTGGCATGGGACCCGCTGGAGGTGGCCCAGCCCGACCACCAGACGCCGACCATCCGCTTTTCCGCCACTGGCCACGGCATCACCCTGCCGCCGCTGCCGGGCATGCCGTTGGACCGCGACATCGCGCTGGCGGCTGTTACTGGCCGGGTCATGGGGGCGCTGCCGGATGGCAGTCCGCTCCAGGCCATCCGGCGTTGGAGCGCCGATGGCGGCACCGTCGAATTGGACCATGTGGCACTGGATTGGGAGCCCCTGGGCCTGGAGGGCGACGGCACGCTGGCACTTGACCCCGCCGGTCAGCCGTTGGCGGCGCTGTCGGCCAGAGTGCGCGGCTTTGCCCCGCTGATGGACCGCCTGGCCGAAGCCGGCAATATGGAACACGGCGCCGCCAACGCCGCCAAGCTGGTGCTGTCGCTGATGGCCAAGCCCGATCCCAAGGGGCGCCCGGCGGTACCGGTGCCGGTCAGCCTGCAGGACGGCACGCTGTACCTTGGCCCCGCACGGGTGGCCGCATTGCCGCCGATCCGGTGGGAGTGATCTGGTCCTACCATTGAGGGGCGACTATAGTGCGCGCCGATCTTCAGCAACGGAGCCGATCATGAGCGCCAACCAGCCGGTGCCTTCCTTCAACCCGCCCAGCCGCGTGCTGATGGGGCCCGGCCCATCCGACGTGCCGGCGCGGGTGCTGTCGGCCATGGCGCGCCCCACCATCGGCCATCTGGACCCGGCCTTCATCGGCCTGATGGACCAGATCAAGGAGATGCTTCAGCAGGCGTTCCGCACCCGCAATGCGCTGACCATGCCCATCTCCGGCCCCGGTTCGGCCGGCATGGAGGCCTGTTTCGTCAATTTGGTGGAACCCGGCGACACCGTGATCGTGTGCATCAACGGCGTCTTCGGCGGCCGCATGAAGGAGAACGTCGAGCGCTGCGGCGCCAAGGCCGTGGTGGTGGAAGATGCCTGGGGGAGCCCGGTCGACCCGGCCAAGGTAGAGGCTGCGCTGATCGCCCATCCGGGCGCCAGAGCGGTGGCCTTCGTCCATGCCGAAACCTCGACCGGCGTGGCCTCGGACGCCGCCACCCTGTGCAAGCTGGCGCGCGAGCACGGCGCCTTGTCCATCGTCGATGCGGTGACTTCGCTCGGCGGCATTCCGGTGTTGGTGGAGGCCTGGGGTGCCGATGCGGTGTATTCCGGCACCCAGAAATGCCTGTCCTGTACCCCCGGCCTGTCCCCCATCACCTTCAGCGAGCGCGCGGTCGAGGTGGTGAAGAACCGCAAGACCAAGAACCAGAGCTGGTTCCTGGATTTCGGCCTGCTGCTGGGCTATTGGGGCGGCGGGACCAAGCGGGCGTACCACCACACCGCCCCCGTCAACGCCCTCTATGCCCTGCATGAGAGCCTGGTGATGCTGCATGAGGAAGGCCTGGAGGCCGCCTGGGCGCGCCACGCCAAGATGCACGAGGCGCTGAAGGCCGGCCTGGAGGCCATGGGCCTGTCGTTCCTGGTCGCCGCCGAACACCGCCTGCCCCAGCTGAACGCCGTATGCGTGCCGGCGGGCGTAGACGAGGCGGCGGTGCGGGCACGATTGCTGGAGCGTTATGGCCTGGAGATCGGCGCCGGCCTGGGCGCGCTGGCCGGCAAGGTGTGGCGCATCGGCCTGATGGGCGCCTCCGCCACGCCCACCCATGTCACCCTGTGCCTGACGGCACTGGAAACCGTGCTGGCGGAAATGGCGGCACCGGTAAAGGCGGGGGCGGCGTTGCCCGCGGCAGCGAAGGTGTTGTTCTAGACCCGTAGCTTCCTCAGCACGACCGGAGAGGGCAGTCGATCATACAGAAAACCCTCTTTAGCCGCCAAACCTCAGCACAGACCTACATCCGCTACTATAGTCTGCTCTTATTACACTTTCATTCACACCAACTCGCTCAGCCATTTATGCACAGAGGTAACGCCATACATCTTCCCTCGCTATGGTTGCGAAAGTAAGATTCAGAACGCGGAGACCCCATGCCCGCAATGGTCAATCCTGGAATAGGCGGCGCTTGCGCCGTGGAAGACATGCACCGTTTCCGGACGGGACTGCAGCTGGCGCGACAAGCCCTGCTTGCCGCACGGCGCTGCCTGAATGAGGTCCCATCGACCTATCGTGGCAGGGCCCATCTGTCGAATTCTCTCGTGGACCTGGAAGCACTGGTGGTTCGCGTCGAAGAGCTTTCGGCCCGTATGAGGACGATGGTGCCCAGCCGAAGCGCACGCGCATCAGTGCTTGAGGCGGCATAACGCGCGCTCAACGGCGGTGCGCCGTCCGCCCTCTAAGCCTTCACCATCTCGACGAACACCCCGCACGCCTCGGATGGCGGGATGCGGATGGTGCCCTCCTTGTCGCGGGAGAAATCGACGCCGTTGGCCTTGAGCACCGACGCCGCCTTGTCGGTATCGGCGACCAGCACCGCCAGCGCCACCAGGGCCGGGCTGGGCGGCAATTCGTCCAGTTCGGCTTCGGGGTGCAG
The DNA here is from genome assembly GCA_023437865.1 of Pseudomonadota bacterium. GTDB lineage: Bacteria > Pseudomonadota > Alphaproteobacteria > Rhodospirillales > Magnetospirillaceae > Magnetospirillum. Next base: position 5,620 of record JAEZFE010000106.1, read on the forward strand.
CTGGGTCAGCTCGTCAGGGCGGGTGAGGTAGATCAGGCCACGGCCGGTATGCACGGTGACCGTATCGTCGGTCAGCACCGCCGAATGGGGACCGAACACCGCATCCCAATTGGGGGTGAGCTCAGGCGGCTCCTCGACGATGGCGGTAACCGAGCTGATGCCCAACGCCGTGTTGGGATGGGCCAGCCATTCCGGGTGGCGTTCCCGTTCCGCGGTGATGTGCTGCATGATGCGGCTGGGCACGCCCGGCGTGGCGGCGGGCGGCAGCGGCGCTTCCGAAAACATCAGCTTGGTGCCGTCCTCCATCTGGCGCGACAGCGAGCGCGGGGTGGGCACCTTCAGCCCCGCGGCGCGCAGGCATTCCACGGCGGCGGCGCCGTTCGACGAGCCCAGACCGATGCCGGCCAAGCCCTCACGCCCCAGCGCGCGCACGCCGTCAGCCTCGGCGCCGGCGCCCTCGGCGGCCAGCAGCATGACGTAGTCGCGGGCGAACATCAGGCAGTGATTGGCGGTGCCCCACTCGGCGTGGTGGCCCTTGGGCGTGAGCGCGAAACCCAGCAGACGGAACGTGTCGGCCGCCGCGTCCAGGTCGCGCACGGCGATGACGGCGTGATCGAGCCCGGTGATGTGGTTAGCCATGGGTGCCTCCCCTGTTCGTTGGGGAGAAGGGACACCGGGACGGGGCTGGTGTCAAGACACCCCCGCCCCAGCTCGGACAGCTACCGGTCCTGCTTGGCGTCGATGATGGCGCGGCGGATGGCGCGGGTCTCGCGGAAGCGTTCTTCCAGCACCTCCCCCTCGCCCCAGCGGATGGAGCGTTGCAG
>JAEZFE010000136.1 GCA_023437865.1 Pseudomonadota bacterium
GAACAGCACGGCGACGAACAGCGGCGTCCACGCCATGTCGAGCGGGACGGTGATGGCCGAGCCGGTGACGAACAGCCGCAGCTCGTGGATGTCGCGGGTGGCCTGGGCCGCCTGGGGCGACCCGGTACGCAGGGATTCGGCGACCGCCGCCTCCAGCGCCGGTGCCGACAGCCGCCGCGACAGGCCCACGCCCAGCACCGTGAAGATCCGGGCGCGGATGCCGTCGAGGACTCCCATGGTGGCGATGCCGGCCAGCGTCAGCACCGTCAGCATGATCAGCGTGTCGGTGCTGCGGCTGTTGAGCACGCGGTCATAGACCTGCAGCGTGTACATGGGCAGCGCCAGTTGCAGCACGTTGACGAAGCAGCTCAGCAAGGCGGCGAACAGCAGGCCCTTGACGCAACGCCGCTTGGTGGCGGCCAGCATTTCGGCGGCGGTCATGATGCCCTCACGCGTTGGCCGCCTTGGGCAATGGCGGGGTGGTGCGGCCATGGGCCAGATGCTGGTAGATGGCGACGTGAGCCCGCGCGCAATCCTCGTAGCTCAGCGGACGGCGGATCTTGGCGCGTAGGCGGTCCCAGATTGTGGCGTCGGTCAGCACCTCGGTGAAGCGGTCGACCAAATCCTCGACCGAGCCCACGCGGAAATGCAGGCCGTCCACGTTGTGGCGCACCTTCTCGGCCATGCCGCCGATATTGCTGCTGATGACCGGGCGGCCGTGGGCGAAGGCCTCCTGAATCACCAGCGGCGAGTTCTCCCACCAGATGGACGGCACGATCACGTAGTCGATGTCCTTCATCAGCGCCGGCATTTCGGGCGCCTTGTAGGAGCCGTAGAAGCGGGCGCGGCGGCCGGCGCGCTCCATCAGCTCCTTGAAGTCCTTCTGGAAATCCTGGGGCTGGTTCTCCAGGTTGCCCCCGAAGAACGCCACCGAGGCGTCGTCGCCCCAAACCTCGTCGGGTACGCGGGTGATGGCGTCCAGCAGCACATGCACGCCCTTGAAGCGGGTGACCTGGCCGAAATAGGCGAAGCGGCAGCGCCGGCCGCCCTTGGCGATGGGGCGCGGCTTGGCGATGTCGTTCAGTATCAGGCCGTTCTCCAGAAAGGTGCACTTCTCGCGCGGCAGGCCCCAATCCACGTAGCGGTCGATCAGGAACTGGCTGGGCGAGACGAAGTGGTCGACCATCTCGAAGAAGGTCTTGAGGAACAGCTCGCGCTTCATGAACTCGCCGGCGGCGATGCTGGGGAAGCACATGCCGCACTCGGCCGGCGACGAACGCTGGCACAGGGTGGCCTTGCCGCCGGTCTTCACCATCTGGCCGTGGTGGTGGCAGATGGACAGGTATTCGTGCAGGGTCACCACGATGGCGACGTCGGGGAAGTGCTTCTTGACCGCGTAGACGGTTTCCACGCCCAGGCCAAGGAAGTGGTGGAAGTGCACCACGTCGGGACGGACGTCGGCGATGTAGCGCACGAAATCCTGTTCCAGGCTTTCGAGATTGCGGTTGGACAGGCGGAAGTGGTCGTAATCGTTGGCCCAGAACAGCGCCTCGCGCTCCTTCTGGCGCAAGCTCATCAGAGCGGTGCCCTTGTGCTTGGCCACCGGCGGGCCGACGCGGGCCAGATAGTGGCTCTCGCAATCGGGCAGGGTGTTCAGGCCCAGATGCAGGTTGTAGGAGGCGACTTCCGCGCCGCCGATGGAGAAGGAGGGGTGACCGTGGGAGACTACAAGCACGCGCATCGTCTGACTCATCCTTCTCAGTTGGCGGCGGGCGCGGCGGCCCATTTGCGGTCGAAGCCCCACTCGTCCACCAGGCGGCCGGTCTGACGCCAATATTCGGACTCGCCGGCTTCGGCGGGATCGTCGAGCGCCACCATTTCCACGGTCGGCGCCCACAGGCAGGCATAGCCGGCGGCACGCAGGCGCAGGAAGAAGTCGGGGCCCTTCCATTCGGCGCCGACGTAATCGCGGGCGAAGCCGCCCATGGCGGCGAACACCCGCTTGGGGATCAGGCAGCATTCGATGGTGCCAACCTGCACCGGCACCGGTGCGCCGCCCTCGTCGGGCAGCCAATGGCGGGCATAGCCGGCGTAGCGGGTCAGCGAGGTGCGGTCCACCGCGCCGCCGTCGGAACGCTGGCCGGCGAACTTGATGGATTCGTCCTCCCACAGCAGGGTGGGGCAGACCGCGCCGGGCAGTTCGGTGGCGAACAGCGGCTTGCCCAGCCGCGACAGCCAGCCCTTGCCGCGCGGCAGCACGCCGGCCGACAGGAACAGCAGCAGATCGGCTTCGGCGAAGGCGGCGCCGGCCTCCAGTGCCGTGCAATGGTCCATCTCGTCGGCGGACACCACCATGCGACCATGCAGGCCATAGAAGCGGGCGGCGCGCTGCAGGCTGGCGCCCAGTTGGGTAGCGTTGCCGGGCTGGGCCACCGCCAGGATTTCCACCGCCGCCAGTTCGGGATCGACGGCGAACCGAGCCAGGGTGACGTCGATGTCGGTGGTGCCGGCGGGCACCGGGATGATGGCGGTGACGCGCGGCTTGCGGTCGGAACGGCCGAAGCTGCACGCCACGTGGCAGCGCCGGGCGGCGGGCAAGCGGGCTGAGGCGGCGGTGACCATGGGACCGAGCTGGCCGGCGATCACGGATGCGGCGGCGGCCCCTCGGATGTCGAGGCTGGTCAGCATGCGGCGGACCAGCGCCGCACTCGGCGGCGTGACCGGCACCGGCACGAAGGCGGTGCGCTCGTCGTCGAGCGCGATCTCCAGGAACCAGCTCGTCCCCGGCTCGCAGGGGCACGGTACCGAGGCCAGGAAGCCGTGGGCATCGTCGCCCGGCATGATGCGGCCCGCGAACAGCGGATCGGCGCCGTAGCCGGCGGACACGTCGGGGCGGTCGCTGCGGTGCCAGCTCTCGTCGATGCGCTGGGCGAAGCCGGCGGTATTGCGCAGCCGCACCGTCACCACGTGCCGCTCGGGGTCGAGCAGCCAGCCGGTCAGGAACACGCCCGACCCGGCGGTGCCGACCGCCAAGTCGATGGCGGCGCGCACCGGCGCGGCCAGTGACGACAGGGTCTCATGGCCCTCGAAGCGCGGCCCGCCCAGGCGCTTGAACAGCCCGGCGGTGGCGGGTTCGGTGCGCAGGGCGGGCAGGATGCCGGCCAGATGCGCCGAAGTCTCGGCCTCGGACAGGAAGCGGCGATTCTCGAACACTTCCAGCCGGTGCCAGCTGTCGCCCCGGCGGAAGAAGACGCGGCGGATGCTGCGCCAATCCACCGATGCGCCGGCCAGCAGGGCGACCATGCCGCGCCCGGCCGAGCCCAAATCGGGCCGATCATGGGTGGCGATGGCGGCGCCCACGCGGTCGAAGCGGCTGCTTTCCACCACCAGATCGGCGCGTCCGGCGGTCAGGTGCATGGACCAGCCCTGGATCACCAGCGCGCCCTCGGCGTGGCCCATCAGTTCCAGATAGCCGTCCAGCGGCACCACCTTTTCGAACAGCGCGAACAAGGCGGCGCTGCGGCGCGGGGTGGGCTGCTCCAGCAGGACTTCTTCGAGGAAGCTCAGCAATGCCGGCTCGGCCTGGGCCAGGGTGGCCAGCTCGGCGAACAGGCCGCCGCAATCCAGCGACGGGCGTGGCGGCTGCAACTCGTAGCGCATGCGTTTGTTGGGGCTGGTCAGCGCGGCGGTGCCGCCCAGGCGCATGACGTCGGGGCCGGAAATGGCGGCGACGAACCAATGGCTCTCGGCCCCTTCGGCGATGCGCGGCCAGGTGTGGATGCGGGCGCTGCCGATGGCCTGGCCGCCGATCTTCACCTCGCCCGAGCCGGGGAGCAGGCGTTCGCTCCACCCGGCCACCAGGGCGAGATCGTCATCGACCAGCGCGGCGCCCAGCATGGCGCCGGCGGGATTGATGGTCTCGGTCATGAAATTCTCCTACTCGGCCGCGGCGAGGGCGGGGGTGGTGAGGGCGTAGGCGTCGAGGTGCTCGGCGGCGGTCTCGGCCATGGTGGGGACCGGCGGCAGGCTGGCCAGCAGGCGCTCCCACAGGCCGTCCTCGGTCATGGCGCGGCGCATGGCATCGGCCAGGCTGCGCGGGTCGCCGGCGCGGAAATGCAGGCCCGAGACGTTGTGCAGCACCGCCTCGGCCATGCCGCCGATGCCGCTGCACAGCACCGGTCGCATGTGCTGGAACGCCTCCTGGATGACCAGGGGGGCGTTTTCCCACCACACCGACGGCATGATGACCCAGTCCACCGCCCCCATCAGGGCGGGCAGCTCGGCGGCGCGGTAGGGGCCGAGATGCTGGGCCGCCGGCTGGGCGGCCTTGAGCTTGTCGGCGAAATCGGCCTTGAACTCGTCGCTTTGGAACGGCGTGCCGCCGTTGACCATCAGCTGGAAGTCCACGCCCTCGGCCTGAAGCAGCCGCGCCGCCTCCAGCGCGACGTTGACGCCCTTGAACGGACTGAGATTGCCGAAATAGCCGAACACATTGCGCTTGCCGTCGCGCGATTTGCGAAGCGGCTGCGGCGCGCCGTCCGGGCGGCCGTTGCGGATTACCGCGATGCGGTGGGGCTCAAGCCCCCAGGCAATATAGCGCTGGCGCAGGAATTCGCTGGGGGCGATGAACTGGTCCACCAGCGAGAACAAGGTCTTCATGTGCTTGTCGCGCAACACGAACTTGTCGGCACTGACGCCCGGGAAGCACTTGCCGCAGGCATCGGGGCTGGCGCCGCCGCACAGCTCCATGGTGCCGGCTTTGACCATCTGGCCGTGATTGGCGCAGATGGCGTAGTAATCGTGCAGCGTGAACACGATGCGGGCCTGGGGCAGCAGGCGGCGTACCAGGAACAGCGCCTCGACGCCGATCAACAGCGCGTGGTGGAAGTGCACCACGTCGGGTCGGAACGACAGGAGAAGCTGGGTCAGGTCCGGCACGATGCCGTGCAGGTCCACTTGCGACAGGGTGAAATGGTCGAAATGGCCGGCCCACAGCATGACCTCGTCGGCGCTGCGGCCCACGGTCTGGAAATTGGTGCCCGGCTTCTGCTCGCGGTGGACGTTGTTGGTGCAAGCCAGGAACAGGGCCTCGACCTCGCCGCTCGCCTTCATGGCGCCGAACAGGTCGTGGGCGAAGATCTCGCTGCCGCCGGGATGCAGGCTGGGGTGGTTGTGGGCGATGAACAGGACGCGCGGCTTGCTCATCGGCCATCCTCCCGGGTTAGCACAAGAAGATCCTGGTAATTGCGCGATCGCCGCCCGCTCCAATGGCCGTAGGCGACGGGGGCGCCGAGGGTGAGGCCGTTGCGGGCGAACAGCGCCATCAGCCAATCCTCGTCGAAGGCCACGGCGCCGCCAGGATTGGCGGCGTCGGCCTGGTATTCCGGTCCGCTGGCGCCAGGGTCGAAGGCCAGGCGGCGATTGTCCTGGCGCAGGCCGGCGCGGGCGGCTTCGTTCATCAGGAACAGGCTGAGGAAACAGCGTCCGCCGGGGCGCAGCATGCGCCCGATCTCGGCGGCATAGGCCTCGGTGGTGGCCTGATCCAGGTGGGTGATGACCGACGTCATTAGAATGAAGTCGAAGCGGCCATCGGCGAAGGGCAGCGCCACGCGCTGGGCCGGCAGGTTGCCGACCGGGTTGTAAACCGGGTTGCGGTAATCCAGGTGGCGAAAGCGGAAATTGCCATAGGCCGGGGTGATGGTCTGGGCGCACCAGGCGATGCCGTCCTTGACCACGTCCACGCCGTCATAGCTGCCGGCGCCGAAACTCAGCCACTGAGTCAAAGGCAGCGCCATGCGGCCGATGCCGCAGCCGATTTCCAGCACCCGGTCGCTGGGCGCCAGTCCGCCCAGGCGGACGAAATGGCCCAGGAACTCGGCGCCGATGGCGCGGAAATCGCCGTCGCCGACGAAATGGCGCTCGGAGGGCGGAACGGGGATGAAGCGGTTGGTGGCGTAGACGCGGGCAACGGTGCCCACGTCTGGGGTGCGCAGACCCTTGACCAGGGAGATGGCGGCGGGCGCGTCAGGCAGGGCAGGCGCGGCAGCGTGGCTCATTCGGCGGCTCCGGCGAGGGGGATAAGATCGTCGTTATGGGCGATGGCGGCATGGCCGCCGGGGCAGAGCTGCTCCATCAGGGCGGCCCAGCGGGCGGAATGGAGGCGGCGGTTGTAGGCGCAGGCGATGCCGCGCATGTAGCCGGCATGCCGCGAGATGGAGCGGCGCTCCAGATGGAACAGCTCGGCGGCGGGCTGATAGCGGATGTCGAAACCGGCGGCGCGGACCTTCAGGCAGAGGTCGGAATCCTCGTAATCGCCGATGATGTAGTCCTCGCTGAAGCCGCCGAGCTGATGAAACAGCGCAGTGGGCATCAGCACGGCGGCGCCGGTCACCGCCGGCACCGAGCGGGCGCGGCAGGCGGGGGCGAAGTCGCGCGGCATGCCCTTGAAGTAATGCTGGTTCAGCCAGGCGCCCTTGAGGTCCTTCTGGAAAAACATGCCGGCATGCTGCAGCGACTGGTCGTCGAACAGCAGCTTGGGGCCCACCGCGCCGACCTGCGGGTCGGCCAGTTCGGCCAGCATGGGCGCCAGCCAGCCGGGACGGTCGGGGATGACGTCGGAATTCAAAAGCAGCACGGCGGGCGCCCGCGCCGCCAGGGCGCCGGTGTTGCAGGCCGACGAGAAGCCGTAATTGCCGCTTTGCACCAGCAGCGTCATGGGCAGGCCGTACAGCGCGTGCAGGCCCAGCAGCAGGTGTTCGACCTCCTCGCGCTGTTCGGGGGAATCCAGCACATAGATCAGCTCCACCCCGGCCAGCGAGCGGTCGATGGCGAAGGCGGCGATCTGAAAGCGCAGGAAATCGAGCACGCGGTAAAGCGGCACCACGATGGAGGCGACCGGATGGGCCGGGGCGGTGCCGAAGGTCACCAGCTCGGGCTCGCGCCGGGTCGCCATGTAGGCGGCATGCAGGTGCGAGGCGGCGGGGGTGATGCACTCGGCCATGACCCGCTCGCTGGCGAAGGCGGGGGGCATGGCGCCCAGCACCGCGTCGCGTGCCTGGGACAGGCCGAGCGGCGGCAAAGCGGGAACCACGTCCAGCGCGGCGCCCGAGCGCAGGTGCAGCTCGAAGCGGTGCTGGTGGCAGGCCGGGCCGTTGTCACCGCCGGGCAGGTAGGCGACGAAGCCCGAGCGGTCGGCCGCGCCGCGCTCGCCGAATTGCTCGGCCACGTCGGGGCGGGGGAAGCGGAACAGCGGCACGTCCAACGGCCGGCGGTCGCCCCGCGGCGAGATGGCGTCCATGCGGCTGATCATGGACAGGGGATCGCGCAGCCAGCCGGCGACGAACAGGCCGCCGGCATGGTGGTGGACAGCCAGGTCCACATCGGCCCCCAGCGGGCGGCTCTTCGCGAAGACCGGCTTGCGCGGCAATGGCGCCAGCAACTGCATGTCCTCCAGCATGGCGGTCGCCATGGGGCGGTTCGATGCGGCCAAGCCGGCAGCCACGTATTCGCGCAAGGGGGCGGCGACATTGCCGCGCTCCAGCCAGTCCAGCAAGCGCAGGCGCGGCGCCGCGCCGCGCACCACGCGGCAGGCCATGCCGCCGTCGCGTCCGATCAGCACGATGCGGGCGCCGTCGGCGGCGCCGTCCAGCATTAAATGCATGGGAATCTGGCCGCCCTTGGCGCGGGCGGGATGCAGCAGCGGCAGGATGGTCTGTGGCCGTACCTGCTGGCGGTCGACCACCAGCACGCGCGCCACTTCTCCGGCGGCCTGCGGCAGGCTTCCCTCGGCCAGCACCAGCCCCGGCACGGCTTCCATGGCGGGAACCAGGGCGGCGGGTTCGGGGAAGACTTCGGCCAGCAGGGCCAGCGCGACGGCGCTGAACGCCTTGTCCTGCTTGCGGGCAAAGGCCGAGCGGCAGAAATCCAGCAGCGTGCCGATCAGCCGGGCCTGGGCCGATGGGGTCAGGCCGGCGGCCAGCGCGGAAGCATCGAACGGGTGGAGGCGCGGCGTTTCGGCGAAGGGGGCGCCGCCTTCGGTCAGGCTCAGCGCACCGGCCCGCAGCGGCTTGGGCCAGCGGAACGCCACCACGGTGCGGCTGCCGCCCCAGGTGGTGGGCAGAACCAGGCTGGCATGGGGGCGGGGCAGCAACTTGCCATCGACGCGCGGCGCCACCGGGCCGGACTTCGCCAAAACGGCATTGTCCCAGACGGCGAGCACGGCTTCGCCGACCAGGGCATGAAGGCTGGGGTTGGTCACGTCCAGTCGCGGGTCCGGCATGCGGAACGGCCTCACAGCTTGTGCGGAAAAAGGGGAAGGCGCCGGCCCAGGGATGGACCGGCGCCTAGTGGCTTAGTGGTTAGTGCACCACGAAGAAGGAGTTGGGGTTGTGGTGGATGTCGTCGGCGGACACGCCCACCAGGGTGATGGTGTTGCCGTGGCCCAGGTCGATGAC
>JAEZFE010000224.1 GCA_023437865.1 Pseudomonadota bacterium
GCCACGATCCATCGCGGGTGTAGTACACCGCCGCCGGGTCCGACAAATTGGCCGAGGTTGGGGCCGCCGCGCCAGCCGGCGGCGCCACCATGAAGAAGCCACTGCCGCTGATGGCCAGATCGCTCCAGGTGCTCGACGGCGTGATGACGCCTTGGGCCTGGATATGGTTCCGCTGGACCGCCTGCACGCCGAAGATGTTGAGGCCGCTGACATAAGAGTTCGGGCTCGAATGATGCTCAGACATCATGGTCTTGAACATCATCTCGCTACGCTTGTAGCCCGTCGTATTGACGTTGGCGATGTTCTGGCTGATCGACCCCATGTCGGTCGAATAGGCCATCATCGCCGTACTTGCGTTGTTAAATGCGCCCCACAACATGGCGAGCCCTCCGGCAAGCATACGCAAATTATCCCGCAAGGCGGATTGCAGGCCGCGTGCCAAATGGCATTTCGTTATTTTTCAATACGTTGCCGTCTAATCAGGCGGGCAGAACATGCCGGGAGGGCGCTGCCGCCCCGCCCTGCCCGGCAGGTTTTGCCTGGCACTGATACGGGCCACACACGCCGATCAGGCGAAAAAAGAAAGGGACGCGACTTTCGCCGCGCCCCTTTCACAATCTCGGCCGGTTCCCCAGCGGGCATCCGTGCCCGCCGGAGGCCACGCTTCAGATGAAGTAGGCCTTCAAGGGCGCAAAGCCGTTGAAGTTTACCGCCGAGTAGGAGGTGGTATAGGCGCCGGTCGACAGAATGCGCAGCTTGTCGCCGACCTTGAGCGTTACCGGCATCTCGTAGCCGGCCTTTTCATAGAGGATATCCGCCGAGTCACAGGTCGGGCCGGCCAGCACCACGGGCGAGGTTTCGCCACCGTCGTGCGGAGTCTGGATGCGATACTTGATGGCCTCATCCATGGTTTCGGCCAGACCGCCGAACTTGCCCACGTCCAGGTAGACCCAGCGGACGTTGTCGTCGTAACCCTTCTGCGAGATCAGCACGACCTCGGTTTCGAGGATGCCGGCATCGCCCACCAGCGACCGTCCGGGCTCGATGATCATCGCCGGCAGCGCGTTGCCGAAATGGTTGGTCATGGCGGTCATCACCGCGTCGGCATAGGCCTCGACGGCGGGAATGTCGGTGCGGTACTTGGCCGGGAAGCCGCCGCCCAGATTCATCATCTTGAGCTCGATACCGGCCTCGTCCAGCGCGGTGAACAGCATGGCGGCCTTACCCACCGCGATGTCCCACTGCTTGAGATCGGTCTGCTGCGAGCCGACGTGGAACGACACGCCATAGGGGTCGAGGCCGAGCTCGCGCGCCTTGACCAGCAGGTCCTTGGCCATGTCGATCTCGCAGCCGAACTTGCGCGACAGCGGCCATTCGGCGCCATCGCAGGTCATCAGGATGCGGCAGAACACCTTGGAACCGGGCGCGGCTTCGGCCAGCTTGACCAACTCGCATTCGGAATCGAACGCGTACAGGCGCACGCCCTTGTCGTAGGCGTAGGCGATATCCGACTGCTTCTTGATGGTGTTGCCGAACGAGATCTTGTCGGCGCGCGCGCCATTGGCGAGGCACAGGTCGATCTCGCCGCGCGAGGCGACGTCGAACGACGAGCCGACCTCGACCAGCATGCGCACGATCTCCGGGGCCGGGTTGGCCTTGACCGCGTAATACACCTGGGCCAAGGGCAGCCAACGGCGGAGTGAATGGTAGTTCTCACGAACCACATCAAGGTCGACGACCACGCAAGGGGTCACCGGGCGAACTTCGTCCAGGAAACGAGCGATCTTCGCGGTCATCGCGAATGTCCTCCAAGCTGCTTGGGCGAACCCAAGAGAAAAGACGGGGTCACAGCCTTAAGCCCAAAGGCTGAAGGACTAGTCAACGCAGGGACAGCAATTCGGGAAGCTGTCAGATCCGCCGGGAGGTACTTCGGACGTCGCTCCACAGCAGGGCCCAAGCCTGCCGCGGGCGGAAACCTTTAGAGAACAGAGGATGGGAGTCCAACAGCATCTGCCTGGCCACCACGTTCATAGCTAGTTCCTCCAAGCACCGGGGGCTGTCACCCCGCTTGCACCCAGAAGACGCCTTGGACGTCGTTGCTTAAACCACCGAAGGGCCAGAGGCACGTGCGCTGTACGTCTCGTCTGAGGGCGCTATATACGCCGTTTTCGGAGGATGAAAAGAAAAAAATATCCCGCCCGGATGAATTTTTTTGGGCACCCAGCACACACACCTTTATTATCAATGACTTAGACCGTCGCCACGAGGTGCTTTCAGGCACTTTTCGCGGGCTCCGAGGCCCCATCTATAGTGCGGACTTGCCACCGGCCAGCACCATAGGAAGCACCTGCGCACTCCCGCCGCACCGCCCTTCGGCGTCTGCCCACAGCCCAAACCAAAGCCGTATACCTCTTGGGGCGGGAGAGGCGTTAAGCCAAATTACCGCCCTACCCCAAGCTAAATTTGGATATAATACAACGCACCTTAGGGTAGAGATTATTATGCCATCCAGGCAGACAGATATTCATTCACACCTTAGCAATTCCGGCGATTTGCTAGAGACTCTCTACGCATCCGCCCCCATTGGCCTTGGGTTCGTGGGCGGCGACCTGCGCTTCGCCGCGATTAACGAGCATCTGGCTGCGCTGCTCGGCATGCCGGCGAACGCCGCCCTGGGGCTACGGGTCGAGGAGGTGGCGGGCACGGGGCTGGGGCCGGTCGTGCGGCACGCGCTGGACACCGGTGAGCCGGTCATCGATGTGGAACTGGACGGCCAGTCCGACGCGCAAGGCCGCCAACGGGTGCTGAGCTGCCACCCGCTGCGCGATGCCCATGGTCACGTGCTGGGCGTCCATATCATCGCAAGACGCGCGGCAGTACCGCCCAGCAGTGCCGAGAGCGAACTTCCCGCGATCATCGACCGTCTGCCGGCCATGATTGGCTGCTGGGACCGCAACCTGCGGAACCGCTGCGCCAATCGGGCCTACAACGCCTGGTTCGGCGTGATGCCCGGCCAGATGATGGGCAGACACATCCGCGATATCATCGGCGAGGATTTGTACCGCCAGAACCTGCCCTATATCGAGGCCGTGCTGCGGGGCGAACATCAGGTGTTCGAGCGTGCCATCCCCACACCGGATGGAAAGGGTGTCCGCCATGCCCTGGTCGAGTACATCCCGGACATGGACGGCGGCGAGGTGCGCGGGTTTTTCGCCCTGGTTTCCGATGTTTCCCGGATGAAGGCGAACGAGGAGGCGCTGCGCCATAGTGAGGAACGATATCGCCTGATCGCGGACACCTTGCGCAACCGTGCCCGCCTGCTGACCGAGGTTGAGCGGATCTCCGGGGTCGGCGGCTGGGAGTGGGACATCACTCACGACACGTTCCGCATGACCTCGCAATGGCTGCGCCTGCATGGCAGCAGCAAAGCGTTTCTGAAATCGGCGGACCTGATGCTCATGGCCCACCCCGATGACCGCGACAGGATCACCCAGGCGCTCGACGGCGCCCTGGCCGGACATGCCGATTACGACATCGAGCACCGGATAATTCGCCAGGATGACGGACAGGTGCGGCACATCCATGCGCATGGCGAAGTGCTGCGCGATGCCACCGGAACGCCAATCCTGATGGTTGGCGCCGCACAGGATATCACGGCCCGGAAGATCACGGAGACCCAGCAGCAGCAATACCAGATGAACCTGATCCGGTTCATCGACGAGGCACCGGTCGCCCTGGCCATGTTCGACCGCGAAATGCGCTACATGGCCGTCAGCAAGCGCTTCCTTGATGACCACCGTGTCAGGCCGGAGGGCATCATCGGGCGCTCCCATTACGAGGCGTGCCCGGATATTCCCGAACGGTGGCGGATGATCCACCGCCGCTGCCTGACCGGCGAAACCATGGCATGCGAGGAAGACCCGTTTCCCCGTGCCGATGGTCAACTAGATTGGGTGCGATGGGAGATCAAGCCTTGGTTCACGGCCACGGGGGTGATTGGCGGCCTCCTGCTGTTCACCGAAGACATTTCCAACCGCAAACGGGCCGAAGCCGCCCTGGTGGCAGCCAAGGCCGAGGCGGAACGGGCCAACGAGGCCAAGTCCCGCTTCTTGGCAGCCGCCAGTCATGATCTGCGTCAGCCCCTACAAGCGCTCAGCCTCTACCACAGCGTGCTGAAGGCCCAGATGTCGCCCGGCCAGGCTCCGGTTCTGCGCCACATGGAATCCTGCCTGATTAGTTTAAGCGAATTGCTGGGCGACCTGTTGGATCTAAGCAAACTCGATGCGGGCGTGGTCGCCCCCAACCATGCCGTGTTTCCGATCTCGAATATCCTCAGCAAGGTGGCGTCTGCCCACTGCCCCGCCGCCGAGGTCAAGGGCCTAAGCCTGCGCGTGGTCCATTCGGGTCTCTCGGCTTGCACCGACCCCGTCCTGTTCGAGCGCATGATCGGCAATCTGGTGACCAACGCAATCCGCTACACCCACCAAGGCGGCGTGGTGGTGGGTTGCCGCCATCGTGACGGAAATATCTGGTTGGAGGTGTGCGATAGTGGCATCGGCATTCCCGCCGACAAGATCGGCGTGATCTTCGAGGAATTCCGCCAACTCTCCAACGACGAGCGCAGCCGCGAGAAAGGCAGCGGCCTGGGCCTCGCGATCGTCGCCAAAACTGCACGCCTG
>JAEZFE010000230.1 GCA_023437865.1 Pseudomonadota bacterium
TCACCCACCTTGGGGCCGACAATCTCGACGCGGCGGTAGTCGTAACCGGCGCCCAGCGCTTCCTTCACCCTTCCAAGGGCGGCCATCTGCGCCTTGTCGTCACCCGCCTGGCTGGGGACGCGGATCATCACGTCCTGGCCGGTGGTGCCAAATTCCTGCAACGATACCTCGCCCAGGCCCAGGCCCTCGACGGCATGGCGCATCTTGCCCAGATCGGCCTTATCGGCGGCATGGACCTCGACCAGGATGCCGCCGGCAAAGTCGATGCCGTAGTTGAATCCCTTGAACACGATGGTGCCGATGGAGCCGAAGACCAGCACCGCCGTGATGGCGAAGGCAACGAAGCGAAGCCGGATGAAGTCGTAGTTCGGGGTCTTCTGCGCGACCCAGCGCGAATAGAAATTCATCACGGGTTCCTCAGAGCGGGAGCGCCTTGGGGCGGCGCAGGGCGATCCAGGTCTCCACCATCAGGCGGGTGATCAAGGTGGCCGTGAACAGCGAGGTAGCGATGCCGATGCCCAACGTCACCGCGAAGCCCTTGATGGGGCCAGTGCCGAAGGCATACAGCAGCAGCGCGGCAATCATGTGAGTCAGGTTGGCATCGAGAATGGTGGCGAAGGCGCGGTCGAAGCCGGCGCGCACCGCCGACAGGATGGGCCGGCCGGCGCGGCTTTCCTCGCGCATGCGCTCATAGATCAGCACGTTGGCGTCCACCGCCATGCCCATGGTCAGCACGATGCCGGCGATACCCGGCAGGGTGAGGGTCGCCCCCAGCACCGACAGCAGCGCCATCAGGAACACCAGGTTGAGCACCAGCGCCACATTGGCCAGCCAACCCAGCGTGCCGTAGATGACGATCATGAACATGACCACCAGCAGCAAGCCCAGTCCCGACGCAATGGCGCCAGCACGGATAGAATCCGCGCCCAGGTCGGGACCGACCGTGCGCTCCTCCAACACGTTCAGCGGCGCCGGCAGCGCGCCGGCACGCAGCAGCAGCGAAAGGTCCTTGGCCTGCTGGACGGAGAAACCGCCCGAGATGATGCCCGAACCACCCAGGATGGGCTCGTTGACGCGCGGCGCCGAGATCACCCGGTCGTCCAGCACGATGGCGAGCTGGCGACCCACGTTCTCGCGGGTGGCGTCACCGAACTTCTTGCCGCCGACGGCGGAGAACTTGAACGACACCACCGGGCGGCCATCCTGGAAGGTGGCTTGGGCGTCGGTCAGCATGTCGCCGCCCACTTCCACGCGCTTCTTGACCACATAGGCGCCGGGCAAACCACGCTCGGATTCGGCCGACGGCAGCAGCACGGAACCCGGCGGAATGCGGCCCTTGGCGGCCTCCTCCGGGCTGGTGCCATCGTCAACCATGTGGAAGGTCAGCTTAGCAGTCTTGCCCAGCAGCGCCTTAATGCGGTCCGGGTCCTTGACGCCCGGCAGCTGGACCACAATACGGTCCACGCCCTGACGCTGGATCGATGGCTCGCGGGTACCCATCTCGTCGACACGGCGGCGGACGATCTCGATAGATTGCTCCACCGCCGAACCGATGCGGGTGTTCATGGCCTGCGGATCGTAGCGGTAGGTGACCACGCCGTCGGCATTCATCTCGAACGACGCGGTGCGGTCGAGATCGCGCAACGGCTGGCGGACCCGCTCGCGGTCGGGGGCGTCCAGGATGCGCACCCGAACCGCGTCCTTGCCCACTGCGCCCAGGTCGGCATACTTGACCTTTTCCTTGCGCAGCGTGGTGCGGATCGATTCCACCAGCGAGCTGAGATGCTCCCTGGCGACGTAGCCGGTGTCCACTTCCAAGAGAAGATAGGAGCCGCCCTGCAGATCGAGGCCCAGGCTGACCGGTTGCAGCCAACTCGGCATGCGGTCGGCGGTCTCCTGCGGCAGCAGATTAGGCGCCGACCAGATGAAGCCGGCCAAGGTGACCAGGGCCACCAGGATGATCTTCCACTTGGGGAAATGAAGCATTTCCGTCCCGTCGTCAGGGTAGAGGGTGCCGGCTTACTTGTCGGCCGGCTTTTCGGCCTCGGCGGCCACGGGCTCGGACTTCGAGACGATGTCCTGGATGGTGGCGCGGATCACGCGCACACGCACGCCTTCGGCGATCTCAACCACCACTTCCTTGTCGTCAACGACCTTATTGACGGTACCGATGATGCCGCCCGAGGTGACCACACGGTCGCCACGACGCAACTGGCCCAGCATTTCCTTGTGCTGCTTCATCCGCTTCTGCTGCGGACGAATCATCAGGAAATAGAACACCACGAAGATCAGAACGAGCGGCAGGAAGGCCTCGATGCCCCCGGCGAGCCCACCGGCGGAACCAGCGGCCTGGGCGAAAGCGGGTGAAACGAACATGGAGGTCTCCTCGGGTCGATAGCTTAAGAAGTTTGCGGAATATAGCCGCACATCGGGGCGATGCAAACCTTAACTCCCGCCGACCTGCCGCATGCGATGAAACTTGCGGGACGGGCGCACGCCCCCTACCCTCCGTGCGTCCATCCCTGCCAACCGGAATGCCATGGAACCCGAAGCCCTCCGCCTGCTTGCCCGCATCGCCGATGCCCTCGAACGCCTGGCGCCGCCGCCATTGGCTGCCGCCGACCTTAACGCTGCCGATGCTTTCGTCTGGCATGCCAATCCGGACCGGCTGGAGCCGGTGACCGACATCAACCGGGTGGACATCGAGCTGCTGAAGGGTATCGAGCGCCAGCGCCAGTTGCTGCTGGACAATACGCGCCGCTTTGCCGAAGGACTGCCGGCCAACAATGCGCTGCTGTGGGGAGCGCGCGGCACCGGAAAAAGCTCTCTGGTCAAGGCCGTGCACGCGACGTTGAATGCCGAGACGCACGGCTGCCTGACCCTGGTCGAAATCCACCGCGAAGACATTCCCAGCCTGCCGCGCCTGCTGCGCATCCTCAAGAACTCGCCCCGCCGTTCGGTGCTGTTCTGCGACGATTTGTCGTTCGACGGCCAGGACGAGACCTACAAATCTCTCAAGGCGGTTCTGGAAGGCGGCGTCGAAGGGCGGCCGGCAAACGTGGTGTTCTACGCCACCTCCAACCGCCGCCACCTGCTGTCGCGCGACATGATCGAGAACGAACGCTCGACCGCCATCAACCCGGCCGAGGCGGTGGAGGAGAAGGTATCGCTGTCGGACCGCTTCG